>NZ_NXLP01000017.1:0-30090 GCF_003364125.1 Helicobacter sp. MIT 14-3879 | reverse complement strand
TACTTGGCGGGGCTGTTGTGCATAATCAAAGGCTAAGAGTGTATTTTAGAAGAATTGCTAGAAAAGTATTTAGGGTTAATCCCAATGATGGGGGTGTATAATCTTTGTGTTTAACTTAAATGATTTTTAAAAGTTTAGTTATTCAAATTTTATCTTTTTATATGTATAAATTTCTTTAGCCAATACAACAAAATTATAAGAATCTATATTTTGTATTTGGAGCTTGCACAAGTGCGAAATATTTTAGTAAATTTAAATTCTACTAAAAATAAATCTTTTATTTAATTGCTTCTTTACACCTTTCACATAGACAATCTTTGTTTTTTGTGATATACCGCCAACACCTAGGGCATTTATAAAGGGTTGATTTAGATATGCTAACTTCTACTCCATCGCTTAATTTAAAGCTAGCTATTTTATTGCTAGGCTCTTTTTTAATTTCACTAACAATAAGCCAAAGAGCTAGAATTTCTTTATCTATATTAGAATCTATTGCCACTTCAAGCTCTAATGAGCTTTTTATTATTTTATCTTTTTTAAGTTTATCTATTTCTATTCCAAATATTTCTCTAATCTCAAGTAATTTCTTAAAGTCAGTATTTAGAGTGTATGAAGGTATTTGTGTGTATTTGCAATCAAATACATCATTCCATTCACCTTTTAGCATTGGTGAGGCAAAAGAAATAGCTTCATTTATTGTATATGTTAAAACAGGTGCTAGGAAATGAAATAATTTTTTACCAATTAGGCATAATGTAAATTGGATTCCAGCTCTTAGGCGAGAAGATTTTTTATCACAATATAAAATATCTTTTGTCAAATCAAAATAGATTCCGCTAAGTTCATTGCTAATAAATCCCATAATTATATTGAATGATTTTGAAAATTCATATTCATCAAATAAGTTAATTGCTTTTTGAAAAATTATATTTGCTTCATTGATAATCCATTTATCAATTTCACTTAGTTCTATAGTCTTAGAATCTACCTCAAAGTCATTTGTATTTGCTAGTATAAAGCGAATAGAATTTCTAATCTTTCTATATTGTTCGCTAATTTGCTTTAAAATATTATTAGAAATTTTTAAATCACTTTGATAGTCACTTAATGCAACCCAAAGGCGTAGAATCTCGCTTCCATATTCTTTCAATACAGATTCTGGTAATATTACATTTCCTTTTGACTTACTCATCTTATCGTTATTTTCATCTATTGTAAAGCCGTGCGTTATGATATTTTTAAATGGTGCTTTATGATTTATAGCACAAGAAATTAAAAGTGAGCTTTGAAACCAACCTCTATGTTGATCACTTCCCTCTAAATACATATTTGAAGGGTAATTACCCGCATTATATTTGCTAGATTGCAATACTGCAAGCCAAGTGCTTCCACTATCAAACCACACATCTAATATATTATCACCACATTTTTCTATCTCATCTGCCCTATTTTGCCAACTTGGCGGTAGAAGGTCTTTTATATCTTTTTCCCACCATATATCACAACCGTTTTTACTAAAAGATTCTGTGATAAAATCAAGTAATTGCGAATCTAATAATACTTCTTTCGTTTTTTTATCTCTAAAAAATGCTATTGGCACACCCCAATCTCTCTGCCTAGATATACACCAATCAGGACGATTTTCTATCATTGATTTTATTCTTTTATACCCACTTTTTGGATAGAAATTAATATCTTCTATTTCTTCTAGTGCAATTTGTCTAAGTGTTTTACCTTGAAAAAATGGCTTATCCATTAAAATAAACCATTGTTTTGTAGCACGATAAATTACAGGCTTATGAGACCTCCAGCAGTATGGATATGAATGTGTGATTTTTGTATGATGTAATAAATTCTCTCCAAGTAATTCTAAGATTCTATCCTGTGCTTTAAAAATATGCAGCCCTATAAATTCCTTTAATACCTCTTTTTTAAATAGCCCAAGCTTTTGTAAGTCATCATTAAAACAACCACTATCATCAACAGGCATTATTACATCAATATTATATTTTAAGCAAATATAATAGTCATCTTCTCCGTGTCCTGGTGCGGTATGCACTAATCCGCTTCCATCTCCCATTAAAACATGCTCTCCTAATATGATTTTAGATTTTCTGTTATTTAATGGATTAATTGCATTTAGATTTTCAAGCTCAACTGGATTAAATTCTTTTTGTATTTCTCCATTGCTTAAGCCAAGATTTTTCATAGCATTAATACACTCTTTTGCGAAAATAAAACCTTCTTTTGTAACTACATATACTTCATTTGGATTCATACATATTGCTTGATTAGCAGGTAGTGTCCAAGGAGTGGTAGTCCAAATTACAGCCTTTGCATTGTTAGTTCCTAATTTTTTATTTGCTTCATCATCTAAACTAAATGATACAAATATAGAATCTGAAGTTTTATCTTTATATTCTATTTCTGCATCTGCTAAGGCAGTTTTACAAGCCCAACTCCAATATATAGGTTTAGAACGTTCAGCTATAAGCCCTTTTTTTGCTACTTCACAAAGAGCTTTATAAATATCACTCTCAAAAGTAAAATCCATAGTTTTGTAAGGGTTATTAAAGTCTCCTAATACTCCAAAGCTTTGAAATTCTCTGCTTTGAATTTCAATAAATTTTTTAGCATGCTCCCTACAAAGTTCTCTAATTTTACTTTTCGGTAAGTTATTTTTTTTATCCTTGCCAAGAGAAACTTCTATTTGTTGTTCTATTGGCAGCCCGTGGCAGTCCCAACCAGGAGTGTAATAGACTCTTTCTCCTTTAAAATAGTGATATTTAATTATTATATCTTTTAAAATTTTATTTAGTGCGTGTCCTACATGAAGATGCCCATTTGCATAAGGTGGTCCATCGTGTAGGGTAAAAGATTCTGTGCTAATATTTCTATTTTGCTGCATTTTTGAAAAAATATTATTTTCTTGCCATAATTTATAGGTTTGTGGTTCATTTAACGGGAGATTTCCTCTCATTGGAAAATTGCTTTGAGCTAAGTTTAATGTGTCTTTATAATCCATAAAACAACCTTAAAAAGAGAATTAAAAAGCTTAGATTCTATCAAAAAATAGAAATAAGTTATAAATCAAATTTAAAGTATTTAAAAATCTAGCCTTAAATGCTTAAGTTTATGAAATATTAAAGATTTAATTAAAAATTTATTTGTGTAGTTTTATAATCTATAATTTTTAAAGTTTTAGGATGCAGAAATTGAATATTTATAGAAATAAGAGAGTTTTTCTCACAGGACACACAGGGTTTAAAGGCTCTTGGCTTAATTTAATGCTTCAAAACTTTGGAGCTGAAGTGTTTGGCTACTCACTTCCTCCAAAAGATAAGTTAAATCATTTTGATTTATTAAATATGAATAATGGTGTTTTTAAAGATATACTAGATATTAAGTCTCTTAGTAAGGCTTTGTTAGATTTTAACCCACACATTATATTTCATCTCGCAGCACAACCACTTGTTAGAGAGAGCTATAAAGATCCTATAAATACATTCCAAACAAATGCTATTGGCACATTAAATATATTAGAAGTTGCTAGAAAGCTAAAAGAGCTAAGTGCAATTGTTGTAATTACTACTGATAAAGTTTATGAAAATAAAGAATGGATTTGGGGTTATAGAGAAAATGACACAATAGGTGGGGGATGTGATCCATATAGTTCATCTAAGGCTTGTGCAGAAATTATTACTAATTCTATGCAGCAAAGTTTTTTTAACCTAAAAAATTTTAATAAAACGCATAGAGTGTTGATTGCTACTGCAAGGGCTGGAAATGTTATTGGTGGAGGAGATTTTAGTGATGATAGATTAATTCCTGATTTAATGCGAGGAATACAAAGAAATGAAGCTACACTTATCCGCCATCCAAACTCTACTAGACCTTGGCAAAATGTTTTAGAACCACTAAGAGGTTATATGATGCTTGGAGAAAAGCTAATGGAAGGGAAAAGTGAATTTGCTACTAGCTTTAATTTTGGTCCTAGTATGGAGGGAAATTTAAGTGTTAAATGTATTTTAGAAGAGACAAAAAAGCTTTGGAATAAAATAAATTATAAAATACAAATCCCAAATGCTGATAAATCCTTATATGAGGCAAATTTATTAATGCTTGATAGCACAAAAGCAAATAATATTTTAAAATGGAAGCCTATTTATGACTCTTTTTACTCTATTAAAACGACAATACAATGGTATAAAGCTTTTTATGAAAGCAATGAAATTCTAAGCCACTCACAACTTAAAAATTATATTAATGAATCTAAAATGAATGCTTAAAATTAAATTAAAGGTTATATAATGGAATTAATAATAAGTAAAAAAATATTAAAAAATAGCTTGGAATATAAAAGTATAATGGATATTTCAAAGCTAGATTCTATATATTATGTAGCTAAAATGTATCTAAATGCTACAAATGAAAATAGGGGGGGGGCAGCTAGAGATATTAAAAAATGAGCTAGAAAATAAAAGCTCTGTTTTACACATTCCTTTAAATGAAGTTAAGATTTATCATAAAGAAAATGCCAAGCTATGCTCTTATGGTGGAGTTTTTGAAGATAATAAAGTTATTAATGAGAGCTTAAATTCAAGTAGCGATCAAACATATCAGCAAGAATTTTTTGACTATTTAGAACAATTATCAATTTTTAAGATAAAAAATAAAGATGATTTAAAAGCGTATATAAAAAAGTTTTATTTTAAGTACCTATCTCTTAGTGCTAGAAAAAATAGAAAAATTTTTAATGATAAATCAAAGCCAAAAATTATATTTTTCTGTGCGTGGTTTTCAAATATGTATCACTTTGTATTTGAGAGTTATGCTAGGTTATTAATACTTCTTAAATATGCAAGAGATAATAATTTGGATTTTTATATAGTTGCTCCACCAAAATATAGGGGCTTTGCAAGGTATTATAAGTGGTTTATAAATGAGATCTTAGAGTTAGAAAATATACCTAAAATCTTATATCTTGATTATCAAAACTATGATATTAAAAATATATATTTTTGTTCCAATCCCCAATGCAATGAAAAATATATTCTTCCAGCAATTAATAAAATCCAAAATAAACTATATGATAAAAATTTTCCTCTTAAGTATGAAAGAATCTTTATTAGCAGAAATAAATCTCCAAGAAGATATTTAGTAAATGAAGATGAGATTTTGGAGCTTTTAGAATCTAGATATGGTTTTAAGAGAGTTTATATGGAGGACTACAACTTAAAAGAGAAGGTAAATTTAATGATGAATGCAAATGTTATATTAAGCATTGATGGCACAAGTATCATTAATGGGTTATTTATGAATAAAGCAAATTCTAAGATAATAGCCCTAAGAAGTAGTGATATGACAGACCACATGCTACTTATTTGCGGGGCTGTTAAAGGTATTGAATACTTGCCAATTATTTGTGATTTAGTAGTAGATTCTAAGGATTTTAATTCCATCTCTTGCCAAGAAAATAAGCATTCTATTAATTCTAAAGGAGCTAAAGAGCAAAGATTGTGGGTTGATGGGAATTTATATTTAAATAAAGATTATTTAATACAAAAACTAAAAGAATACGAAGTAAATGAATTAGATATTTAGAAATAATAAATTTAGAAAAATTAATATTAAAGTTTGCTAGAATCTTTTAAATTTAAGATTTGAGGTTATTATTTGCAAAGGGTTTTAATTACAGGGGTAAATGGCTTTTTAGGTTCTAATCTTGCAGAGGCTTTTTGTAAAAGCTATAAAGTTATAGGGCTTAAGAGAAGCACATCAAATATATCTAGAATCCTAAATTTTCCACTAAAATTATATGATACAGATAAAACTCCTTTGATGGATATTTTTATCAAACATAAGCCAAACATTATACTTCATACGGCAGGTTGTCTTGGTAGAAATAATGAGCCTTTAAGTCATATTGTAGAGACAAATTTATTATTTAGTTTAAAGTTGCTTGAGTGTGCTAAAAACTTTAATATAGACATATTTTTTAATGCAGACACATTGCAAAATGATTATTTTAGTAATTATACAATTAGCAAAAAGACACTAAGGGATTATTTGCCAAATTTTATTGAGTATTTTAAAATAATTAATTGCAGAATCGAGCATATATATGGATTTAATGATGATGGAAATAAATTTGTGCCATCAATGCTTAAATCTTTTAATCAAAATATACCAAATATCCCCCTTACAAAAGGGGAGCAATTAAGAGATTTTATATATATTAAAGATGTAGTTAGTGCTTATTTATTACTTTTAAACAATGCTAATATAATTTTTAGATCTAGTAATTTTGCTAGTTTTGATATTGCAACAGGTAATTTAGTGAAACTAAAAGATTTTTGTATAGCTTTACTCGATGAATTTAGAAAATATAAAAATACTATTTCAAGACTAGATTTTGGCAAAGTCCCTTATGCTAAAAATGAAGCTATGAAAATAAATGAGGATATTACACCATTATTTAATCTTGGCTTTAGACCTAAGTATAATTATAAAAATGGAATAAAAGATTTGCTATATAAAGCTATGGGGGGGGGTTATAGTAAACTAGCCTCTCTTGTTGGGTAGGCTATGATAAAAGATAATTTAACCTACAAAAATATTATAGATTCCCAAAAATTTATTTTTAAAGAAACAAACCTATCTGGGCTTTTTATAATAGAATCTAAGCCAATTAAAGATTCTCGTGGATATTTTGAGCGATATTTTTGTGCTAGTGAGTTTAAAGCAATAGGATTAAATAAGCCAATCTCTCAACAAAGTCACTCAAGAAGTATAGGAAAGGGCGTAATTCGCGGAATGCACTACCAAAATAATCCATTTTGTGAAGCAAAACTTGTTCGTTGTATTAGAGGTAGTGTATATGATGTAGTAGTTGATATTAGGAGGGATTCACCTACATTTTTACAGCACTTTAGTGTAGAATTAAAAGAGGGAAATTTTTTGTATCTTTATGTGCCAGAGGGTTTTGCACATGGATTTCAAACCTTAAGCAATGAGTGTGAGATATTATATAGTATGAATGAGACTTTCTCTCCTAATTTTTATAAGTCTCTAAATCCGCTAGACCCAAAATTATGTATAAAGTGGCCTCTAAAAATAAGCAATATATCAGATAAAGATAAGAATGCAGCATTTATAGATAATAACTTTGAGGGAATTATGCTTTGAAATTAAATATTTTATTAACAGGCTCAAGCGGCTTTATTGGCACAAATTTTATTTTAAAATTTCATAATATTTATAATATAACTGCAATAGCAAGGGCAGAATCTAAAGTTATAGAAGATAAATGCAATGTTTATAGATATAGTGATTTTAACTCTTTTCTTTTATTTTTAAATAAAAATAATTTTGATGGAGTAATACACTTAGCCACGCTTTATATAAAGTCTCATAAAAGTAATGATATAAAAAATATCATAGATTCTAATATCACTTTTGGAACAGAGATTTGCGAGGCTTTAGCTATTAGTAATTTTAAAGGTTGGTTTATAAATGTAGGGACTTTTTGGCAGTTTTATAAAAACATCTCAAATAATCCTCTAAATTTATATGCAGCCTCAAAAAGTGCATTTGAAAGTATTATTAATTTTTATGCAAATACTACAAATATTACTTTTAGCAATATTTATTTAAATGATACTTATGGAGCAAATGACACTAGAAATAAGATTTTTAATCTATGGTTAAAGGCTGCAAAAAGCAATGAGATTTTAGAAATGAGCAAAGGAGAGCAATTAATAGATATATTATATATTGATGATGTATTATATGCTTTTAGCATTCTAATAAAATTACTACAATCTAAAAATAAAGCATTAGCTAGAAATAAGGTCTTTGCTTTGCATACAAAACATAGAAAAACATTAAAAGAGTTAGCAAATATATTTGAAAAAGTAATGCAAGTAAAGTTAAATATTATTTGGGGAGCAAAGCCTTATATGGATAGAGAAAATTTTATTCCATTTGAGGGTGGAGATGAGCTACCAAATTGGGTGGAAAAAACCAGCTTTGAAGAAGGATTAAGATTATTAAAAGAATCGCTAAAGTAGAGACTTTTATAATACTAATCAAAATTTAAAAACTCTAAACTTAAGCTATAATTTCGTTTAATTAAGCATTAGAAGTGAAAATTTGGGAGGTCAAAATTTGGATAATAGAAAGTTAAAACAAGAAATATTTTCTAAAGTAGCAAATTATTATTCACTAATACATAAAAAACAAGGTTTTCAAAAAGGCGATAAAATACACTATGCAGGTAGGGTGTATGATGAGGAAGAAGTAATTAACCTAGTAGATTGCTCACTTGATTTTTGGCTAACTGCTAAAGATTATGCAAGAGAGTTTGAAAATAAATTAGCAAAATTTTTAGGAGTATCGTATGCTTTGCTTGTGAATTCTGGCTCAAGTGCAAATTTATTAGCATTTTATACATTAACTTCACCACTTCTTAAAGATAGGGCTATAAAAAGAGGTGATGAGGTTATTACTCTTGCTGCTGGTTTTCCAACGACAATTGCCCCCATTATTCAATATGGTGCTATACCTGTATTTGTTGATTGTGATATACAGACGCATAATATAAATGTCAGTGAATTATCTAGTGCATTAAGCAAAAAAACAAAAGCAATTTTTATAGCTCACACTTTAGGTAATCCATTTAATTTAAAATATGTAAAAGAATTTTGCAATAAAAATAATCTTTGGTTAATCGAAGATAACTGCGATGCACTAGGTGCAAAATATGATAATAAATTTACAGGCAGTATTGGGGACATAGGAACTTCTAGCTTTTACCCAGCACATCATATTACTATGGGAGAAGGTGGTGCAGTATATACAAACAATCCATTGCTTAAAAAGATTGCCCTTAGTATGCGTGATTGGGGTAGAGATTGTTGGTGTGAGGGTGGAAAGGATAATACTTGCAATGCAAGATTTAATCAGCAATTTGGCAAACTTCCATTTGGATATGACCATAAATATGTATATAGCCACTTTGGATTTAATTTAAAAGCTACCGAAATGCAAGCAGCCATAGGTGTAGCACAGCTATCAAAATTACCACAATTTATTCAAAAAAGACAAATTAATCATTCTAAGATTTTAAATGGATTGAGAGAGTTTGAAAATTACTTTATATTTCCAAAGGTTTTAGAGAATGCTACCCCTAGCTGGTTTGGATTTATTTTAACACTAAAAGATAATATTCCCTTTAATCGTAATAAAATAGTTGAATTTTTAGAATCTAAGAATATCCAAACTCGCAATTTATTTGCTGGAAATATGCTCTATCAACCCGCATTTAATCATTTAGTAGAGAATGTTGATTATAGAATTATTGGCAATTTAGAAAATACAAATAAAGCGATGAATGATAGTTTTTGGCTTGGCGTGTATCCGCTTCTTTGTGATGAGCAAATAGGCTATATTATAGATTCTTTTAAAGAATTTATTTCTATTTATGGGGGGGGGGGTTATCAAGGTAATTCCATAGGTTTCAAAGAAGTTAGCAAGGATATTTTAAACTCTAGTTTATTTAGCACTTCTTTTTATTTTAAAAGAGTGCAAAGTATAGATAAAGAGTCTAAAATAAAAATCTCCCTATTGCTTTATAATAGCAACTCACTTGTATTTATACCAAATAAAATTTATTATCTTAAAGATAAAATCTTAGAAATTAAATTATTTTTTAAAGAACCTATTTGTGAGATTCTAGGATTTAGCTTTAAATATATAGATTCTACAACTTCTAATTTATTATATTTAAGGAGTGTAGCGTGAATTCCTTAAATATAAATTGTAAAAATTGTAATAATAAATTAACTTTTAAAATTGCTGACTTAGGCTTTTCTCCACCATCAAATTCATTTTTAAAAGATTTAGAACATAGCGAAATTTATTATCCACTAAAAGTTTATTTATGTGAAAAATGCCTTTTAGTCCAAATTAATGAATATAAGAATGCAAAGGAGATTTTTTCAAAAGATTATGTATATTTTAGTTCTTATTCTAATTTATGGGTTAATCATGCAAAAAATTATGCAAGTATGATTAAAAAAATTCTAAATTTAGATTCTAACTCGCAAGTTATTGAAATTGCTTGTAATGATGGATATTTATTGCAGTTTTTTAGAGATATGAATTCTTTAGGAATTGAGCCAACTACTAGCACAGCTAGTGTAGCTAGAAATAAAGGCATAAAAGTGATAGAAGATTTTTTTGATTCTAATCTTGCAAAGAGTCTTCCAAAAGCTAACCTAATCATTGGAAATAATGTTCTTGCCCATATACCAAATATTAGAGACTTTATTAAAGGTGTTAGAATAGCACTTAAAGAAGATGGTGTTGCAAATTTTGAATTCCCACATATTTTAAATTTAATAAAATATAATCAATTTGACACAATTTACCACGAGCATTTTTATTATTATAGTTTGCATTCAGTAATGAATTTATTTGAAAATGAAAATATGTATATTTATGATATAGATTTATTAGACACACACGGCGGAAGTCTTAGAATCTATGCTAGTAAAGTTAATAAAAAAATAAGTAAAAAGATACAAAAAATACTTTTATTAGAAAAGCAGTATAAATTAGATTCTAAAGATGGATATATTGGATTGCAAAAAAATATGCAAAACTTAAAAAATAAATTTTTATCTTTACTCTTGAGATTATATAAGCAAAATAAAAAAGTAGTAGCTTATGGTGCTGCTGCAAAGGGAAATACCATATTAAATTATTGTGGCATTAAAGATGACTTAATTTTATATGCAGTTGATTCCTCCCCACATAAGCAAAATTTATTTCTTCCCGGAAGTCATATAAAAGTTTTATCTCCAAGTTATCTTAAAGAAATTGTTCCTGATTATATTTGGATTCCAGCGTGGAATGTGAGTGATGAGATAATTTCAAATGTAAAAGAGATAGTTAAAATAGATTGCAAATTCATTATAACTACTCCAAAACTACATATAATAAATGTTTAGCTAGAATCTAGTTTTATTTTTTTATAAGGATGAAGAATTGGAAAGTTACCTAGAAGTTAATATTTCAAATAGAATAAAAGAAAATTCAAAAGAGTTTTTAAGCCTTTTAAATCCAAATAAACGCTATAACATGCAAGATGTAAATATCAATTCATTAAATACTAGAGGTATTAAAAATGAGCCTATAAAGCTGGAGCGAAATATGAAGTTTAAATTACATAAATTTGATATTTTGCATTTTAAGCAACTAGAAATTGTAACAACTAGCGGAGGAGCATTTAATAATGGAAGTATAGTTCAAGAAAATACTGTGAGTTTTGGAACGCATAGCTATGTAAATCATTGTTATAATTCATTTAAAAAACTTCAAAAAAGATTATTTATTCCATTAAATATTTTAGAGCTAAAAGAAACATCTAAGGTAATATTAAGCCTTATTTTTGGTAAAGAACAAAGAATGTTAAAAAATAATAATCCAAAGGTTTTATACCACTCTCCAAATTGGGATTGTTTTGCTCACTTTAGTCTTGAGGAATTTCCTAGACTTTTAGCTACGCTTAAAGAGCTTTACAAAAATGGGGGGGGGATACACCTATAATTAATTTTGATAATTTAATTATTATAGCTCCTATTAAGAATTCTTGGCAGTTTAATCAATATATTTATCCAGCATTGTTAAGCCTTACAAAAGAACATAACCCAAAACTTCCATTTGGCATTAAAAAGGATAATATAATTTGTGTAAATGATAGAAAACCTCCATTAAAAAGCCTTCTTATAGCAAATAATGTATATGTTCCAACACAAGTGAAATTTAATAAAAAATATTTATTAGATGCAATAGAATTTTTAAGAGAATTTTATTATGATAAAAATTTTTTAGGTGGTAGTGATAGAATATATATCTCAAGAGCAAAAAGCTCAAAAAGATTCTTAGTAAATGAAAAAGAGTTTAGAAAATTATTAGAATCTAAATATGGTTTTAAAACTATATTTATGGAAGAAATAGACTTTAAAGATAAAATTAATTATTTAAGCAGAGCAAAAGTATGCTTAAGCATTGATGGCACTTCAGTTTTAAACTATGCTTTTATGAGAAGTGGAGGTAAAGCAGTAGCACTTAGAGCTATGGATATGGCAGAATACCCAATAGATTCTATCTTTGGAATAGAATTTTTACCAATAGTATGCGATATTGTAAATCCTAAGAATACAAATCACATGGATGGTGATGTTGGCACTTGGTTTGCATCAGACCTCTATGCAGATATTCCCTACATAGAGGAGAAACTTAAATCTTATGAAATAGAGCCTTATATTTGATAAGATTATATCTTTTAAAATAGAAGGATTAAAAATGATAAAAGAGATTTTTAACATTCTAAAACTTAAGCTTTATAATAAAAGAGAAATGAATAGATTTATAAGAGAATTTAGAGAGAAAAACTTGCATAATCATACTTTTCCTGTATCAAGATTTATATTAGAAAATGTTAGCATTGGAAAAGCTACATATGGACCAATAGAAGTGCTAGACTATGGAAATAAAAATGCAAAGGTAAGAATTGGAAATTTTTGTTCAATTGCTGCAAATGTAAAGTTTTTATCGGGGGGGGGGCATAATATAAATACACTTTCAACATATCCATTTTATGCTTACTTTAGTCAAAAAGAAGAGGAAAATACTACAAAAGGTTTAATAAGTATTGGCGATGATTGCTGGATTGGAAGGGATAGCATTATTTGTTCTGGCTGCAATATCCCACAAGGTTGTATTATAGGTGCTGGAAGTGTAGTTCGTGGTAATTTTGAGCCATATAGTATAATTATTGGAAATCCTGCTATTTGTATAAAAAAACGTTTTGTTAAAGAAATAATTGATATTTTATTAGATATTGACTTTAGTTTAATTGATAAAGATTTTATAAGTCATAATTTTAAAAATCTTTATATGCCACTAGATAAAAATCTAGCACTTTATTTTAGAGATGAAATTAAAAGTAAATATAAGCTTTGATTTTATAAAGTGTATTTTAGAGACAAGAGGCTTAAAAAATAAATACTTTTAAAGAGGTTAAAAAAGAAGCTTTTTGATAATAAAATTATTCTATTTCTTCAAATGGAGGACCTTTTTTTAAAATCTCTGTTAATTTTGCTGCTTTTTGAGGAGGCATTTTGGCTAAAATCTTTCCTATATCTTTAGAATCCATAGGAAATAGTAATTCAGCTGCTTCATTTAATGGCATGTTGTCTATTATAGCTCCTGCTTTAGAATCTTTCATTTTAGAGTATGTTTGAGAAATCTTTTGAGTTTTTTTATTTTCTATCATTGCTAATAAATCTTCATTTTGTTTAATTAAGTCTTTTATATTATTTTCCCTATCTTTAGCCTCTTTTAACAAAGATTCTATCTTTTGTTCTTGTAGTTTTAACTCTTCTAACTTTTTGTCATTTAGTTTTTTTTGCTCACCATAAAATAAACTCATTAGTTTTTTTTGCTCATTAATTTTATTTAGCTCATTTGTTATTTCAGCCTTTCTTTCTTCAAAAATCTCATTACAAGTAATTACATCCCCAAATGCCATATTGCTAATAAATAATAGAGTAATAATTTTATTTAATATAGTCTTTTTTAACATATTTTTGCCTTAAAACTCTGCCAAATTCATCTAGTTCATTTTGTTCGATTCGCTTTATTTTATCTATCATTATTTTTACCTCATCTAAGTGTAAATAATTTATTTTTTCATATTCAATCTTTGCAGTATTGTATCGTTTTAATGTATCTATCTTACGAGATTCTAGCATTTCTAATAAGTTTTGCTCTTCTTTTATCTTATATCTAATATTGCTAATAAGCTCTCTAAATGCTAGAAAGTCAGAAAATAATTTCCCTTCTTTTGGAGAAGTAAAGTCATTAATTGATGAATTAAGCTTTAAAATTTCTTGTTTTTTGAGTGATATTAGGTTATTAACCTCTAAAATCTCTCTTTCTATTTTATTTAAAATATCTTGCTTTAGTTTTAGAATCTTGCTAAATTTTGTTTTCATCTATTTATCGTATCATTTCTATCTGGACTTGTTGATATAGTAGTAATCTTAGTTTTTAAGATATTTTCTAATGCTAAAATATAGTCTTTTGCCCCTTTTGGAAGAGAATTAAAATCTCTAATTCCTACACTATTATCAAACCCTTTAAATTCCTCATATATAGGCTCTACATTATCTAGGCTAAATGGATATGATTTTAGCATTTCATTATTTTTTTTATATCCTACACATACTTTTATTGTATTAAACCCATCTAGCACATCTAGTTTCATTATAGAAAGTTTTGTAATACCATTTAGCTTTATTGCGTATTTTGCTGCTACTGCATCAAACCATCCACATCGCCTTGCTCTGCCTGTTGTTGTGCCAAATTCTTTACCATTATTTCTAATACACTCTCCACTTTCACCTAAATCTTCACTCGGAAAGAATCCTTTTCCAACTCTAGTGCAATATGCCTTTGCTACACCAATAATTTCTCCTATGTCTTTAGGAGAGATACCACTTCCACTACAAGCACCAGATGAAATAGTATTAGAACTTGTTACAAATGGATATGTGCCGTGGTCAATATCTAGCATACTTCCTTGAGCTCCTTCTAATAGAATTTTTTTATTATTATCCATAGATTCCCATAATATTTCATTAGTATCTTTAATAAAAGGCTTTAATTGCTTTGCATATTCTTTTACTTTAAAACTTAATTCTTTTATTGTTGGGAGCTTAATATTATAGATATTTTCAAATGGAGTAAGCGAATCTAAATGTAGTTTTAATCTCTCAATAAAATTATCAATATCTAATAAATCCCCAACTCTAAAGCCAACTCTCCCTACCTTATCAACATAAGTAGGTCCTATGCCTTTACAAGTAGTTCCTATTGAGGTTTTATCATTACTCTCTTTTGCTTTATCTAACATTTCGTGATATGGTAATATTAAATGTGCCTTTGGGCTAATGAATATTCTATTTATAGCATTACTAAATTGCGATACCTCACTTAAAAATGCTTCAGGACTTAAAACCACTCCATTGCCAATTAGATTAATAGTTTTATCATATAAAATTCCACTAGGTATTAGATGAAGGGCGATTTTTTTGCCATTTACAACTATGGTATGTCCTGCATTATGACCCCCTTGATAACGGACAATAACATCATAATTTTTAGCTAGGCTATCTACAATCTTGCCTTTGCCTTCATCCCCCCATTGAATACCAACTACAACATCGCATTTACTCATTTAAACACCCTTTTATAAAATATACAAATTAAAATTATACAAAATTATCTACATTTTAAAGCTATTTACAAGATTGCCAATTAGGAGGTTAAACCCATCTACAAGTATGAAAATGAGTATCTTAAATGGCAATGAAATCATAATAGGAGGAAGCATCATCATACCTAATGCCATAAGAAGTGAGCTTACAACCATATCAATAACCAAGAATGGCAAATAAAGTAAGAATCCAATTTGAAAGGCAGTTTTTAACTCACTAATCATAAATGCTGGCAATAGAACCGTTAGAGGAACATCATTGATTGTTTTAGGATTTTCTAATTTGCGGATTCTAAAAAATAATGCTAAATCTTTTTCTCTAGTATTTTTTAGCATAAATTCTTTAAATGGCTCAATAGTTCTACTAAAGGCTTCATCATAAGAAATTTCTTTAGCAATATATGGTTTTATACCATTATTATATCCTTTTGTAGCGACAGGTTCCATAATAAAAAAGGTAAGTATTAAAGCTAATGAAACTAAAATTTGAGTTGGTGGAGATTGCTGCGTTCCCATAGCAGTTCTTAAAAATCCTAGCACAATTATAATTCTAGTAAAGCTTGTCATAACAAGCACAAGAGATGGTGCTAATACAAGTAATGTTATAATTATTACAATGTTTAATGTAGTTACTAAGTCACCAGGTTCTTTGGGGGCATTAAGTGAGAGGTTTACCGTAGGTAGTGTTGGTGAGGTTGATTGAATATTGGAGATTTGATTTGATTGTATAGAGTTTCCGGGCTCTTTTACGCCCTCTAATATTAGATTTCCATTATCATCAACTGCACCAAAAACAAAGCTAAAAATCAAAAGTATAGACAAAAATTTAAGCATTAATTATCCAATATGCCTTTAGTTTTAATAGGCATATTTTTTGCATAAAATCTTATATTGATAGTATCTGTATTAACGCTTTTATCTTCTTTGCCTATTGTGCTAATTCTACTACCTTCAATATTTAAATCAAAAAGCTCCCTAGAAACAGCAAGCGCAATATTAGAAGCTCTATCAAGATTAATTTGACTTGTTGATATATTTGATTTACCTAATACCTCTATTTGCGTGTTTTGCGGCATTTTGGCAAATATTTGTGAAACTCTTTTTAAAAATAGTTTGCTATCTTCATTAATCTTAAAATTTTTATCAAATACTACATTAGCAGGGAGAGTTATAATAAATCCATTTATTCCATCACCTAAAATACTAGCTGCCCCATTAGAGACATTTGGCATTTCGTTAAAATCAATTATTGATTGTTCAATTAACCTTAACTCATCTGCATATTCAGGTGGAATTGTAATATCTCCTGGAAGTGTTATCCTATTGACACTGGGTTCTATTTTTATTCCACCAGGAAGTATGCTTAATGCACCTTGAATGCTAGCTTCTGCTTCGATTAGTTTTTTTGCATCAAAAGTTGCCATTGACAAAAGCAATATAAAAAAAGTTAAAAGCAAGCTCATCAAGTCTCCAAAAGTCCCTAACCATAGAGGAAGACCACCGCTTTTTTCTTTTTGCTTTATTTTCTTTGCCATTTTAGATTCTTAATCAAATTGACTAACGCGTTTGCTTGGAGGAAGAAATGATAGTAATTTAGTCTCTAAAACCCTAGGGTTGTCTCCTGCTTGAATAGATATTATCCCCTCTATTACTAATAATTTCATCAAAGCTTCATCTTGTGCTCTAATTCTAAGTATATTTGCAACGGGAGCTCCAACAGTGTTTCCTATAAGCGAACCATAAAATGTTGTTATCAAAGCAACAGCCATAGCAGGACCAATAGTGCTAGGATCACTCATATTTACAAGCATTGCAACAAGACCAATTAATGTTCCAAGCATACCAAATGAACCAGCTAGTGCTGACCAAGTATCAAAAATATCTGCATTGCCATTATGTCTATTTAATGATTGTTCCATATCTATTTCTAACAATTCACGGATAGCATCTGGTTCTGAACCATCTACTGCCATACTTAAGCCTTTTCTTAAAAAATCGTTTTCTTCTTGATTGACATTTTGCTCTAGAGATAATATACCATCTCGTCTTGCTTTTATGGCATACTCAACTATTGTTTTTATTAAAACGGGTATATTATATTGATGTGGTTTAAAAGCTATCCCTATGTATTTAAAGATGTTTTTCATTTGTTCTATTTTAAATGAAATTAGTAATGCTGAAAGAGAACCACCAACGGTAATCATAAGAGAAGGAATATCTATATATACTTGTATTCCAGCTCCAAGTATCATAGAACCAAAAAGTAACACTGATATTAGGAATAGCCCTATAATAGTTCCTAAATCCATATTTTGCACAGCTCCTATAAAAGTAAGTTGTGATTATATCTTTTCTTGTGTTAAAATTTGATAAATAACAAAACTTTAAATAAGGATTATAAAATAGCAAATGATGGTAAATAAAACTTCAGTTATTATTTTGGCAGGTGGCTTTGGCACTCGTATGAAATCTTCTACTCCAAAAGTAATGCATAAAATTTGTGGAAAAGAGATGCTTTTTTGTATTATTGATGAAGTGCAAAATATTAGTGATGATATTCATATTGTATTATTTAATGAGGCAGATTTAATAAAAGATTCTATAAATAAGGTCTATCAAAATAATACATTTAATTTTCACTTACAAGATTATAAAAATTATCCCGGCACAGCGGGTGCATTGATGCAAGGTGGGGATTCTGATAGTGCTAAGAATCCATTTGAATTTAAATATGATAAAACTTTAATTTTAAGCGGTGATATGCCACTAGTTAGGGCAGAAAAATTAGAAGAATTTACAAAACTAGATTGTGATATTGTGCTTGGAATCTTAGAATTAGATGATGCAAGTGGTTATGGTAGGGTGGTAATTAAAAATGATAAAGTAATAAAAATAATAGAAGAAAAAGATGCAAGTGATGAAATTAAAAAAATAAATTTTGCAAATGCTGGGATATATTGCATTAAAAAAAATATATTAAGAAATTTTCTAAAAGAAATTGATAACAAAAATAATCAAAATGAATTTTATTTAACAGATATTATTCTTTATAGCGATGACTTAAGAGCAGTTATTGCAAAAGAAGATGATTTTATGGGTGTAAATTCAAAGCTTGATTTAAGTAAGGCAGAATCCATAATGCTAAAACGTTTAAGAGATAAAGCAATGAAAAATGGCGTTACTATAAGAATTCCAGATAGTGTATATATTGAATTTGGAGTGGAATTTGAGGGGGAATGTGAAGTTGAGAGTGGAGTTGTTTTAAAAGGGAAAAGTAAAATTATAAGTAGCAAGATTCTATCTAATAGTGTTATTGAGAGTAGCCTTATAAAAGATAGCACTATTGGTCCATTTGGTAGAATACGTCCAAAATCAAATATTATAAATTCTCATATTGGTAATTTTGTAGAAGTAAAAGCATCAAATTTAAATGAAGTAAAAGCTGGACATTTAAGCTATCTTGGAGATAGTAAAATAGGTAGTGGGACGAATATTGGTGCAGGAGTTATTACCTGCAATTATGATGGTAAAGAGAAGCATAAAACAAATATTGAAAATAATGTATTTGTTGGTAGTGGAACGCAGTTAATAGCCCCTATAAATATAGAATCCAATGTTTTAATTGCTGCTGGAAGCACAGTAACTAAAAATGCTAAAAATGGAGATTTAGTTATTGCTAGGGCAAAACAAGAGAATAGAAGCAATTTTTTTTATAAGTTTTTTGGAAAAAAGTAATACAATTTAGCTTTAATTTAAAATAAGGAGAAACTATGAATTTAATAATTAATGGCAATACTATGGCATTTAATGAAAAAATAAATATAAAAGATATTTTAAATAAATTAGAAATAGAAGATAAAATTTTTGCAATAACACTAAATAGCACACTTGTAAAAAAAGAAGAGTATAATAATACCTTTCCAAATAATGGCGATAGAATAGAGTTCTTACAATTTATGGGTGGTGGTTGATTTTTAAGACAATTTTAAAAAAAATTGTCTTAAAAAATATTTAAAAGAAATATAAGCCAATTATAAATATAGGACACGCAAATAAAAGAGCTGTCATACAATAACCCATAATATCTCTTACGCCTAATCCTGCAATTGCTAGTGCGGGTAATGCCCAAAATGGTTGTATCATATTTGCCCATTGCTCTCCATAAGCAATAGCCATAGTCGCTTTACCAAAATCTGCCCCTAACTCTTTGGCTGCATCAATTACAAAAGGTCCTTGAATTATCCAATGCCCACCACCTGATGGCACAGCAAAGTTAATTGCAGCAGAAGAGAAGAATGCCCATACTGCATAATTATCTTTATTAGCTATATTAATAAAAAATTCTGTAATAATTTGTCCAACTCCAGAGTGATCCATAATTCCAGCTATTGCTGCATAAAATGGAAATTGAACAAGTATCCCAGCAGTGCTTTTTGCTGCCGCCTGTATTGCCCTCATATAAGCCATAGGAGTTTTATGCAAAAAAAGTCCAGCAATTAAAAATATTAGATTTACACTATTTAAATTAAGCCCTGCCATAAAACCTTTGTCCATAAAATAAAAAACTAAATATGCTATACCTAAAATTACAATTAAATAAGCTAGGATTCTGCTTTCTTCAAGCTTCAAAGCCGGAGTAGCATCTTTTGGAAGCTCTCTTTGAAAACTTGGTTCTTCTGCTAATAAAGCAGGATCAATATTTTTTGGATTTTTTGGGACCATAAAAGTAGCTAAAATAGGCATAAAAATAAGCAAACAAACAATAACAAAAAGATTATAAGCAGTAAAGATAGTCTCATTCAATGGAATTGGATTTCCTTCTAAGTGATTTTTTACAATAGTATTGCTTGCATCGCTTGCTGCAAGTGGCATAGAACCACTAAGCCCTCCACCCCAAGTCATAAATCCTATATAGGCACAGGCAATTAATAGCCCATAATCTACAGCTTTTAGATTTCTTGCAACTTGTTTTGCAAATAATGCTCCCACAACAAGACCAAATCCCCAATTTATTGCTGAAGCAAGCCCTCCAAAAAAACAAACTAATGCCACACCTTGCTTAGGCGTTTTGGCAAAAGACGCAAGAAATTTAAGCAACTTTTTTACTTGCTCTGAATTTGCTAATGCAAAACCTGTTACCACAATCATAGCCATTTGCGTAGTAAAGGCTAAGAAACTCCAAAAGCCATCTCCCCAGAACCCAATAATTGCAATAATAGAATTTTGCCCTTCTTTTGGTTCTACCACATAAAGCCCCCAAATAAAAATTATTATTGTAAGGAGCACTACAAAAACTAAAGGGTCAGGTAAATATCTATTAACAATCCTAACCATAAACGAACTTAGTTTCCCAATCATTTCCAATCCTTTAATTTATAAGCAAATTTCAAAATTTGCTTCTGTCTTTGATTTAACTTCTTCTAAAGTTACATTTGGTTGTAGCTCAATTAATTTCATTTTATTATTTTCAAATTTAAATACACCAAGTTCTGTAACAAGTAAATCTACAACCTTTGCTCCTGTAAGAGGCAAGCTACATCTCTTTTTAATTTTACTATTACCATTTTTATCAGTATGTTCCATCATAATAATAACTTTTTTTACTCCATTTACTAAATCCATTGCTCCACCCATTCCCGGGACAAGTTTTCCTGGAATTATCCAATTTGCGAGATTTCCTTCTTCATCAACCTCTAATGCCCCTAGCACTGTAATATCAACATGTCCTCCACGAATAAGACTGAAACTAAAACCTGAATCAAAAAACATACCACCCTCTAAAATACTTGAAGGTTGTCCACCCGCATTAGTGATTCTTGGGTTAACTTTATCTTTATCAGGAGATGGACCCATTTTAAGCATTCCATTTTCAGATTGTAAGATAATATTTATACCTTCAGGTATGTAGTTGCTTACTTGTGTAGGCATTCCTATTCCTAGATTTACTAAGTTGCCATCTTTAAATTCTTTTGCTACTCTTCTTGCAATAATTTCAATTAATTCTTCTTTAGTCATATTTTATCCTTTATGCTGAATGATATAATCTACTACGATACCAGGAACAATTACTTGATTAGGGTTTAGTGCCTCTTGCAGTATTTCTTCTACCTCTACAATAACTAAATCTGCTGCCATCGCCATTAAAGCATTAAAATTTCTTGTTGTTCCATCATAGGAAAGATTTCCATATTTATCTGCATATGTTGCATACACTAATGCTACATCTGCCCTTAATGGTCGCTCTAATAAGTAATCCTTTCCATCAACATTTATTATTTCCTTACCCTTGGCAACATCTGTTCCAATACCTGTTGCTATAAGCACACCACCCAATCCAGATCTGCTTGCTCTAATCCTCTCAGCTAATGTTCCTTGTGGAACTAAAGTTACTTCTATTTCACCGCTACTCATTTGTCTGCCTGTTTCTTTATTAGTCCCAATATGTGTTGCAATAACTTTTTTAACTTGTTTATTAGTAATAAGCTTTCCATAGCTAAAATCTGCCATAGCAGTATCATTGCCAATAATTGTTAAGTTTTTTGTCCCAAGATTTATAAGTTCTTCCACACAATTATGTGCTGTTCCACAACCTAAAAATCCACCCATCATCACAGAATTGCCATCTTTTATCAATAACGCAGCCTCTTTTGCAGAAATAATTTTCATTACTCACCCCTTTCAAAAATAGCAGAGATTCCTTGTCCTCCGCCAATACATAAAGTTGCTAAACCAAATTTACTATTTCTTCTTTTCATTTCATTTAAAAGTGTAACAACTATTCTAGCCCCACTTGCACCCACAGGGTGTCCTAATGCAATAGCCCCACCATTAACATTTACTCTATCAATCTTAGGCGAAAGCTCTTTTATGCAAGCAATACTTTGTGCTGCAAATGCTTCGTTTGCTTCAATTAAATCTATATCATCAATACTCATTTTTATTTTTTGTAATACTTTCTTTGCAGCCATTGCAGCACCTATTCCCATAATACTAGGATCAACACCAACACTAGCAATTGCTCTAATAGTTGCAAGTATTGGAAGGTTTAATTCTTTTGCTTTATCTTTACTCATCAATAAACACATAGCTGCACCATCATTAATCCCAGAAGAATTTCCAGCTGTAACACTACCTTCCTTATCAAATGCAGGTTTAAGTTTTGAGAGGCTTTCTGCATTTATATCCGTTCGGACATATTCATCAATAGCAAATTCTATATCACCTTTCTTATTTTTTAATAAAATAGGGACAATTTCGTCTTTAAATTTTCCATCATTAATGGCTTTTGTAGCTTTTTGTTGTGAATGCAGTGCAAATTCATCTTGCTCTTCTCGTGAGATATTATATTTTTTAGCAAGATTTTCAGCAGTAATTCCCATGTGGTAGCCATTCATTGCACAAGTTAGAGCATCTTTAATCATACTATCTACTACATTTTGATTTCCCATTTTATAACCAAACCTTATGTTTTCTAGTAAAAATGGGGATAAAGACATATTTTCAGTTCCACCAGCTAAGATTATATCTTGCTCACCTAATGCAATACTTTGCATAGCTAAATGGATTGACTTTAATCCAGAGCCACAAAGTTTATTAATTGTATAAGCTCCTTTATCTTCACTCATTCCTGTTTTTATAGCAACCTGTCTAGCAGGGTTTTGCCCAAGCCCAGCTTGAAGAATCTGACCTAAAATTAATTCTTGCACATCTTTAGAATTTACACCTACTTCCTCAAGAATAGACTTAGAAACTATTGTTGCTAATTCAGTAGCACTTACATTTTTCAAACTACCTAAAAAGGATCCAATAGCTGTCCTTTTAGCACTTACAATGACGACTTCTTGCATTTATACCTCCTAAATATTTATTTTAATGATAAGTAAAAAATAGCTTAGTCTTTAATTATTAAAAATACGCGTTAAATGCTTAAAATTTGGGACATTGAGCATTTTTAAATATCATAAATCAATTATATAGCTTAATTATGTTTAAAATCAATAATTAAAGAAAAAACTTATAAAACTTTAATACAAAAGTAAATTATCTTAAATATTAGTTATAAAGCATTTATGTAAGTTAAAATAAAACTTAGTTATACTTTTTGCATTATTTTTTAGGAATTTATATGGTTAGATTGTTTTTAATTTTCTTATTAAGTATTAATTTATACGCAGAAAATATCCTTAGAGTTGCTGTATCTCGAAATGTTGGAGTGATGAATCCCCAAGGATATGGCTCAAATGAGATGTTTGCACAAAATATGATTTATGAGGGATTGGTAAAAGTTAATAATGAAGGCAAAATTGTCCCGTCTCTAGCTACTTCTTGGGAGATTAAGCAAAAAGGTAAAGTTTATGTTTTTAATTTGCGTAAAAATGTCTTATTTTCAAATGGTGAAGAGTTTAATTCAAATGCAGTAAAGAAAAATTTTGATTCTATACTTAAGAATGCAAAAAGACATTCTTGGTCGGCTCTTATTGCTCTTATAAATGATATAGAAGTTGTAGATTCTCATACAATAAAGATTCATTTAAAAAGCCCATATAGTCCTACGCTTAATGAGCTTGCTCTAGTTAGACCATATAGATTTATTGCTCCAAGTATGATACCTTCTGATTTAGATTTGGTAAAACATAATCCAAAAGAGCCCATAGGAACAGGGGCTTATATGCTTGTAGATACTAAATTAGGAGTTAGTGATACTTTTAGAAAAAATCCGAATTATTGGGATAGAGATTCATATAATGGAATTTATTTTGATTTAATAATAACAAAGGTAATTGTAGAGCCAAATGCAAAGCTAATAGCATTAAAGACTAAACAAATTGATTTGATTTATGGATTTGATGAAATTCCAATAGAGATTTTTAAAAATATTTCAGAAACTAATGAGTTTAACACCTACACAAGCTCACCAATTTTTACTACAACATTAGTTATGAATCCAAAAAATGATTTTTTAAGCTCAAAGCTTATTCGCCAAGCAATCATTATGGGGATTAATAAAGATGAACTTATAAAATCAGTTTATTATAACTATCAACAAAAAGCAGATTATCTTTTTGCTAAAAATATGCCCTATACTTTTAATGTTAAATATGCCAATTTAGCTTTTAGCCAAAATAAAGCAAGACAAAATATAGAATCTTTAGGTTATGTATTTAAAAATGGATATTTTTATAGGGATTCTAAGAGATTAGAATTAGAGCTTATTTATGTAGGCAATAATCCAGCCCAAAAATTTATGGCAGAAATTTTACAAGCAAATCTAAAAGATATAGGGATTTTTTTAAAACTTACACCAACGGAAGCTACAATTTATAGGAAAAAGCAAACAAATGCTGTTTTTGACTTATGTTTTAATGATACTTGGGGGATTCCGTATGAACCTCTTACTATGCTAAATTCTATGACACATACAGGGCATGTTGATTTTGCAGTCCAACAGTTTCTTAAAGAAAAACCAAAAATTGATAGCGATATTAAAAAAGCAATTACAATGCAAGATAAAGATTTATTAAAATTTATTCCAAATATATTAAGCGAAATTTATAATTTAGATATTTACATTCCGCTTACCTATCAAACTAATAAAGCTATTGCTAATAAAAACCTAAAAGGAATTGTTATGCCTGTTGTAATGTATGAAATACCCTTTTGGGAATTTTATAAATGATTCGCTATATTTTTTATAGAATCTTTCATATTGTTATTATTTTATTTTTTACTTCTATATTTATATTTTTTTTATTGAGGCTAAATAATACAGACCCCATAGCACAATATTTAATTCATTCAAATTTACCTTCAACTCCAGAAATTATAGAAGAAATAAAGCAGCAATTTGGATTAGATAAGCCTATAATTGAGCAATATATTTTATGGTTTAAAAATGCTATTTTTTTAGATTTTGGTAATTCATATATAACAAATCGACCTGTAACACAAGATTTTTTAACATATTTATCTAATTCATTATTGCTAATATTTTTTGGATTTTTATTTATCATTATTGGTTCTATTCCACTTGGAATTTTATCTGCTATGTATAAAGATAGATTACCTGATTTTATTATTAGGGTATTTTGTTTTATTGGGGTTTGTATTCCTAACTTTTGGTTGGCATTTTTATTAATTATCATATTTTGCATTTATTTAGAGTGGTTACCGCCACTTGGTATAGATGGAATCAAATCATTTATTTTACCCTGTATTAGTATATCCCTTATGTCTTTATGTATAAATACAAGGCTTATTCGTTCAAATATGTTAGAAGTAAAGAAAGATAGACATATTATTTATGCACATTTGCGTGGTTTAAGCAATACAAAAATTTCAATAAAGCATATTTTTTTTAATGCAATAATTCCTATCGTAACTGCTCTTGGTATGCACATAGGAGAATTAATAGGAGCTGCATTAATAATTGAGACAATATTTGCAATTCCTGGTATCGGATTTTATAGTCTGCAAGGTATTGTTAATCACGATTATCCTATTATTCAATGTTTTGTGATTTTGATGTGCCTAGTTTTTACTTTATGTAATTTATTTGTAGATATTTTATATGCTTTTTTAGACCCTAGAGTGTATAAAAATATACAAGAAGATTAAATATGAATAAAGTTAGTAAAAAATTTAGCATAATTGGTAAAATTTCTAGCTTTAGTATTATCTTTATAATTTTGGTTATATTAATTGCTCCTTTGTTTATTCCATATGAACCTAATAGTATTAATTTAGAAAATAAATTTTCACAAATAAGCAGTAGTCATTTTTTAGGGAGTGATCATTTAGGTAGGGATATAGCTACAAGGTTAATTTATGGTGCAAGACTATCTTTAAGTGCAGCTTTTATAACTTTATCCATAATCATTTTTCTTGGGATTAGCATAGGTGGAATATGTGGTTTTATAGGTGGTAGATTGGATAGATTTGTAATGAGAATTTGTGATTTTTTCTTTAGTGTGCCTACTATTGTGCTATCACTTTTTTTTGTAGGTATTCTTGGGAGCGGTTTAATAAATGTAATAATTGCTATTGCTTTAACTCACTGGGCGTGGTATGCAAGGATTGTTCGTAGCATTATTTTTAACCTTAAAAACAAAGAATTTGTAGTTTTATCACGGATTTATGGAGCTAGTCATTTACAAAGTTTTAGACGCAATATGTTAATTCCTATACTTATGCAGTGTGTAGTGCTTGCAACAATGGACATAGGACATATTATATTACATATTGCAGGGTTGTCATTTTTAGGGCTTGGGGTGCAACCTCCAGAATCTGAATGGGGGGTAATGCTTAGCGATTCTAAAGAATTTTTATGGAGCAACCCAGAATTATTAATTTATCCCGGAGTGGCTTTATTTATAACTATTGCTTTATTTAACCTTTTTGGGGATAGTTTGAGAGACTATTTTGATATAGATTTAAAAGATTTTAAGTAGGTTGATAATGCTTTTAGAGGTAAGAAATTTAACATTACAACTACAAACAACTTTTTTGCTAAAAGACTTGTTTTTTAAAATTGAGAGTGGAAAAACCTCTGTTTTATTAGGAGGAAGTGGTAGTGGAAAAACACTTTGTATGTCTTCTTTACAAGGAATAATTCCCCCAAACCTCAAGCAAATTAGTATAGAAATCTTGCTAGATAATAAAAGGCTTAATGAAAAGGATATTTTTAAATCAAGAGGGAGGCTTTTTTCAAGCATTATGCAGAATCCAAGAACTTGCTTTAACCCACTATATACTATAAAAAGCCATATAAAAGAAACTATTAAGGCACTAAATCAGGTTTATAATACAAAAAATATAGAATTGATTTTAGATGAAGTTGGATTAGATGCTAATGTATTAAATCTTTATCCTTTTGAAATTAGTGGAGGTATGTTACAGAGGATTATGATAGGGATTGCATTATTAAGCAAAACACCATTTTTACTTGCTGATGAGCCTACAAGTGATTTAGATATACTAATTCAATATAAGATTTTAGATATTTTAAAAAAACTTCAAGCAGATAAAAATTTAGGGATATTGCTTATCACCCATAATTTAGATATTGCCCTAAATATGGCTGATACTATATATATCATTGACAATGGGCGTATGATTAATACTTTTGAAACTTATAATCTTTCAAATATGCAATATAGTAACATACCAATTGTTCAAACAATAATTGATAAATTTAGAACAAAAGAATTAAAATGCTTTTGAGATTAAATAATATCTCTCACTTTTATTCTTATCATTCTTTATTTAAAGTTAATACAAGAGAGGTTTTATCAAATATTAATTTAAATATAATGGAGAATGAAAATATTGGTTTGCTTGGGTTAAGTGGCTGTGGTAAAAGCACATTAGCAAAGGTAATAGCACAGCTTGAGAAGCCAAAGAATGGAGAAATACTACTTGATAATAAAATAGTTAATATAAAATCTTTAGCAGAAAGAAAAAAGTTTTATTCTAAAGTTCAAATTCTTTTCCAAGATTCTATAAGCTCACTTAACCCAAGATATAATATTTTACAAAATTTACAAGAGCCGCTAGATTATCTTTTAAATGTCCCAAAATCTAAACAAATGGAGCATATTCTACCGTTATTAGATAGCTTAAAGCTATCTAAAAATATTTTATATAAATATCCATCTATGCTTTCTGGTGGTCAGGCACAGAGGATTTGCATAGCTAGGGCTTTTCTTATCAAACCAAAATTTATTATTTTTGATGAGGTAACTTCAAACCTAGACTATATGCTTCAAGATGAGGTTTTAGCTCTATTTTTATCATTACAAAAACAAAATAAATGCTCTTGTTTGTTTATTACCCACGATATTGTCTTAGCTCGTAAATTTTGTGATACATTGATTCTTATGCAAGAAGGAAAAATTATTGAAACAATCAACCAAAATAGCACATTTCAAACACATTTAGGAAAAGAATTTGAACTATGTGTTTTTAAATAGTTGAAGTTTTCAAATCATTTTTTCCACCACTTTGGTGGGTTATCTTGCAAGGGGGAATCTTTAAATATATCGTTCATATACCTTACATTGCTTATATCCCACGAATCTAAGTTTTGATTAAAAGATTTTGCCCCTGCAAACATACCCATCATAGTAACTACCTTGCCTGTGTCCCAAGAATCTAGTGGTTGGTTAAAAGATTCTGTGCCATAAAACATACCCTGCATATCTCTCACATTACTTACATTCCACTTATCTAGGGGTTGATTGAAGCAACTTGCCCCCGCAAACATACGTCTCATATTTTCTACACTGCTCGTATCCCAAGTCTCAATTCCGTTAAAACATTCCCTCTCTGAATCCGCAAATAACTCGCTCATATCTGTAATCTTTGAAGTGTCAATTTCACCTAGATTAACGCTCTCAATTTCTTTGCCATTTAACATTTCTTTTTTATTGAGGAGTTCTATTAATTCCTCTTTTGTCTTAGGAAAATATTTGTGTTGAATCTTATGGGCTGATTGCTTAGAATCTGTGCTTTTATTGGCATCTTTAAATTCACAAGATTCACAATTAAAATCTATTGTGGTTGTAGCTGTAACTACGATAGGATTTTGGTTAATAAAGTTGGTGTTTGTAGATTTGCTCTTTGGAGGATTAGATTTGGAATCTACATTTATAGATTCGTTTTTTGCTAGTTGTGTGAGAATGCTAGGTGTTGTAGATTTACTCTTTGCAAGATTGGTTTTAGAATCTACATTTATAGATTCTCTTTTTAGAGAATTAGATTCAAGGCTAGAATCTACTTTAGTTCTACTTATGATAGTGTTTATGGGTGGGATTGTATTTGCAGATTGACTTTTTATAGAAATAGATTCAAGATTAGAATTTGCATTGATAGTTTCATCTTTGAGAGTGTTTGTATCAAAGGTTGGGGCATTTGTAGATTCACTCTCTGCAAGATTGGATTTATTCTTTATAGAATCTTCATAACCACTACATAAGCTTAAGCTAAAGATTGCCAATAATACAACAATGCCTTGATAGATTCTCATTGCTTTCTCCTTATCTTTTTAATATTAACACAATGCTTAGAATAATAGCCTTAAAACGATAAATATGATTGTCCTATTTGTAATGTATGACAAGGTAATACATTGTAAATAGGATTCTTATCATTCTTAACATAGTAAAGAATCGCCTTGAATATAAAGAGAGGTATTTCGGCTTTTTCAAAGCCTCGCACGAGCGAAGCTACAAGCCCCACTTGCAAATATGACAAAATGGATATTTCGCTTTATTCACGCCCTCGTACGTGCCTCACGCAACTCACCCATACTTACAAATATCACAACGCTCTTATTCTTTCAAATAGGATAAACACTCTTTCCCACATTTGCGAATGGAATAAACTTTCTTGTCATTCTGAAGTTTCTTAGGAACTTAAGAATCTAGCAATTCTTGTCATTCTGAACCTGCTTTAGCAAAGTGAAGAATCTCTTCTACTAGATTCTAAAAAGCTAAAGAATCTCAAAACAAGTTTATAGTTTATTGTCATTCTTAAGGTTTAAAGCCTCAATTTACTTTGTCATTACTTAAACCTTTAGGCGAAGAATCCTTTAGAGAATCTTAAAGACTCCATAATAAGAGATTCTTCACTTTGCTAAAGCAGGTTCAGAATGACAAGGATTGCTAGATTCGTCAATTTTGCTACACAAGTCTTCAAAATGACAAGAAACTAAAATGTTATTTTGAGAATTATTTAATCATGCA
>NZ_NXLP01000087.1:0-4481 GCF_003364125.1 Helicobacter sp. MIT 14-3879 | reverse complement strand
GCAATAGGCAAACCGCCAATTTCTAAGCCTAATAACATAAGAATAAGGTTATTAGCATTGGACATAAGCATAAAACCAGATACCGAAAAGAGATACAGTGGATAAAATTCTGGTGTTTGAAATTCATTAAAGCGATATTTTGAAAAAGTTAAAAAGATAAATAAAAAAGACGCAATCAAAATAATCAATTCTGCAGTAAAGCTTGCAAATGAAACATTGGTGCGATGCCCTATGCTTAAACAAAAAAGAAAGGCAGAAGCAATAAAAATCATAGACAAAGAAAGACTTGTGCTACGTGAAAAATAATTTGCAAAGGCATTGCCAAACAACACAACAATAGCGCCAACAACCAAAATAATAGAGGGCATATAAGCATAGAAATAGGTAGAGAGTTCTATTGGATTCATTGGTTGCTCCTATCTTGTATTGTTTGGTTATTATCTCTTATAGAAGAACTGTATGGTTGTGTATTCCCCGATTCGCTATTGGGCAGAGGGCTTTCTAGGGAATTTTTTTCGTTCATGGATTCTTGATGGAGTAAGCTAGATTGATATTCTTCAATCAGTTTTTCTAAGGTTTTACGCATTTGTTCGTCCATTCTTTCTTCATGAGGATTGAATCTAAGATGATTTTGTTGTGTGTCATAAAATGATTCTTCATTAAAAGGATAACGATGCAATATCATAGGACCAATAAGCCCCCCATTTACTTTTAGTAAATGTGTTCTGCTACTTTCTTCTCTAGCAAAAGCATTCATTGTTGCAATAAGTTGTTGAACAGAAATTTGCATTGGCTTTAGCAGAACGTTTGGAAAAACTCCTAGCCATATAATTACGGCTGTTATAGGGATAACTACACAGTACTCTCTGAAATTTAAATCCTTAAGCCTCTCTAAAAAACTTTTATTTCCAAGAAATTCTCCATAAAAAATATTTTTGAATAGATAAAGCATATAGACTGCTGAAATAATCAATGTTGTCCCTGCAAGTGCGGTGATAATAGGTGAAGTCTGAAAATAGCCATAAAGTGATAAAAATTCACCTATAAAGCCAATAGTCAAAGGTAAGCCTACATTAGACATCATAACCACGCCAAAGAATGCCGAATAGTGAGGCATAACGGTGGCTACTGCACCAAAATCGCTTATATGTCTTGTCATAGTGCGATAATAGAGCATACCAGCCAAAAAGAATAATGCTCCGCTCGTGATTCCATGTGCTACCATCATAAATATTGCCCCACTAATGCCCTCGCTATTAAAACTAAAGATTCCTAAAATCACAATCCCCATATGTGAAATAGAACTGTAAGCAATGACTTTCTTTATATCTTTTTGTTTAAAAGCAATAATCCCGGCATACACTATCATAACCACAGCTAAAACACTGATTATTGGCATAAAATGAATGCTTGCATCAGGGAAAAGAGGCAACACAAAACGCAAGAGAGCATAAGTCCCCATTTTAGAAAGTAAAGCAGAAAGCATAACACTACCCAATGCTGGGGCTTCACTATAAATATGCGGCAACCATGTATGTAGGGGGATAATGGGAATCTTTACGGCAATAGAAATAAAGAATCCCCAAAATAGCCAAATTTGTGTTTCAAGCGGAATATGAATATCTGGGCTTCTCCATACCGATAAATTAAAGCTCCATACTCCCGTTTGTTCATAGCATAAATATCCCATATAAATAATAGCAAGCAACATAATCACACTAGAGGCAAAAGTATAAACAAAGAATTTTAAAGCAATATAAACTTTCTGCCCACTACCCCATACACCTACCATATAGAGTATAGGCACTAAAGCAAGCTCCCAAAAAGTATAAAACATGAGAACATTTTCTGATAAAAATAATGCTATGAGAATCCCCTCTAATGCAAGCAAACACACAACAAAAGGTTTAGCATCATCAAGCCTACGTAAATAAATATTGGCAATAAACACAATAAATGCAGTCAAAATGACCAAGAATAAGGAGATTCCATCAACAAAAACAACATAATCAATACCTAATTGAGGAATCAAGAAAAATTTACTAAAGAATTGGACATCTACAACATCGGGACGATAACCTATCCATAATGCAACAATTAAACCTAGTTCAATAAAAGAAATGATTCTGCCAAATCGTTTCGCCCCCCCATCATCAAACATAAAGACAAAAAAACAGGCAACAAGCGGGCAAGCAATAATTAAACTTAATAGGTATTCCACATTCCACTCCTTGCCTATACCAAGATAAAATATAAAAGCATTATCATAAGAATTGCCACTACGCCCATAGACATAGTCCTTAGCATACTGCTAAGATTCCCATTTTGGATTGGACGTAAGACATAACTTATTAACAAGAATAGTTTGCCTACAGAATCAACGATTTTATCAATAATGCCCATATCGATAATATGGTAAAACAAATCTGAGACAAAGCCAAAAGGCTTAACAAACAAGATTCTATATAATTGAGGAATATAATATTCATTGCTTAGAATCTTATGCAAAATATTATAGTGCGATTTTTCTTTGTAGCCCTTTTTATACATCATGTATGCAAGCAAAATAGAAGCAAGAACAAGCCCAAGCGTGAGAGCAATAAGTAAATAAAGATTTTCCACATGAATCTCTACCGGCAATAGAGCACTAGAGAGAAAATGAGAAAATTGTTCGTGAAATAATCCCGCTATAATGGCTAACACTGCTAAGGGGAGCATGGCATAAAGCATGATTTTACTTGCTTCATGAGGGTGTTCATTATGATTCTTTGGAGCAATAAATACAAGGGTATAGAGTCTAAAGCTATAAAATGCAGTACAAATCGCACCCAATAATAAGACTGCCCAAATGATATATTCGTGCTGCGTAAAAGCTACCTCCAGAATTTTATCTTTTGAAAAATAGCCAGCCAAAGGCGGAATCCCACATAATGCAACAGAACCAATCAACATAAAAATCATGCTAATTCTTAATGATTGAGACAATCCTCCCATTTTTGTAATATCCAATTTATCATTCATAGCGTGCATAATGTTTCCAGCTCCTAGGAATAGCAAGGACTTAAAAAAGGCATGTGTGAATAGATGAAACAACGCAATCCAATAAGCACCAAGCCCTGCAGCAACAAACATATAACCAAGTTGAGAAAGTGTGGAATACGCAATGATACGTTTTAAATCACGATTTACAATCGCCATAAGTGAAGCAAAGATTGCTACAAAAGCACCTAAGCAAGCAATGAAATAGGCAACATGAAGCACGAGACTATAAATAGGAGCAAGGCGAATAATTAAATACACACCCGCAGTTACCATTGTAGCGGCATGAATGAGAGCAGAAACCGGAGTTGGACCCTCCATAGCATTAGCAAGCCATGTATGCAGGGGAAATTGTGCAGATTTACCCATAGCTCCAATAAATAATAAAATGGCAATCCATGTCGTAATCATATTGCTAGGCGGATTAGTCGCTAAAGCCACAAAAATATCATTATAAGAAAGCGAACCCACAGTAACATGCACCAGAAAGATACCGAGCAACATACCCAAATCTGCCACTCTATTCATAACAAAGGCTTCGATAGAGGCAGCATTTGCGCTTTTTTTCTGATACCAAAATCCAATGAGTAAATACGAACAAGTTCCCACACCTTCCCAACCAATGAATAAAATAAGTAGATTATCTCCACCTACAAGTAAAAGCATGGAAAAAACAAATCCCCCAAGATAAGCAAAGAATCTATTAAATCCCTTATCATGAGACATATAACCAATGGAATAAAAATGCACCATACTAGAAACGAGTGTAACCACAAAAATCATAATAGCATTAATCTTGTCAAACATCAGTGAAAAAGTAACTTGGAATTGTCCTGTTTCAATGAAATTCCATAGCACAACATGGAAACTTTGCATATCAGATGACGCAATAAAATACAATAATAGGCAAGAAATAATAAAGCTTACGCTGATAAGGAGAGAGCATACAAAGCCCAATGCTTTTGAAGGATTCAAGGTAGAGCTTAGGGTAGCCAATAAACTTGCAATAAGTGGCAGAAAAACTAAAGTGCATAATAATTCTTCTTTATGCGATAAAACCCAAGTAAATAAAACAGATGATGACATGCTAGCCCCTCATATGACTTAAACTATCAATATCTAGGGTTTTGTATTTTTTATGTAGCAATAAGACTAAGCCTAGACCGATAGCAACTTCTGCTGCTGCTAATGCAATAACAAATAGTGCGATAATTTGTCCTTGCAAATCCTCTCGGTAATATCCTATCGCAATAAAAGCGATATTTATCGCATTTAGCATAATTTCTGTTGAGAATAGCAGTAAAAGGATATTTTTTCTCCTCAAGATTCCGTATAAACCGACACAAAACATAATCGCGCTAAAAACCAAGTAATGATTGAGCGTAATCATTGAGAATCCTTTGTATGAAATAGGGTATTGCCTAAAGCAGTATTGGTATATG
>NZ_NXLP01000086.1:0-4518 GCF_003364125.1 Helicobacter sp. MIT 14-3879 | reverse complement strand
CATAAGAACCGTTATACTGGGCTTGTGCAAGTAGAAGGAAAATAAGCTTCTCATATTTATTAAAATTATTTCTTTCAAAGCATTGCAGTATTTTAAATTTCTTTTTATTTTTTGTGAGATTATCATGAATTGTACTTTCAAGCATAGCCAGATATTTATTGCAGGCTTTTGAGAGAATGTCATTAAGACTTAAGGATGGCGTTTTATTGCATTGTAGAATGAGATTAAGTCTATTCCATTCATCTTGTAAATATTCTAAAGCATTTTGATAATGTTTTGTTTTAATATCGCTGCGTAAAATTTGCCCATCTTCTAATAGCCTTAAAAGCACAGGACTAAGAGAGATATTCGTATTTCGTAATTCCAATGCACTCTCGATATTGTCTATGTAGCGAATCCATCCAAGCTGAATAAGATGTTTAATTTCTTTGAGGTAAGGCAAAATTTCAAATCCTCTTGCAGAATAAAAATTTTCTAAAAACGGCGCTACTTCTATTTCACTCTCTCCCTTTAAAAAGCAGTAAATAATTTCGCGCAATAGTCCTGCTTCATGTCTTGAGCAATTAAGAAGAGGAAATAAATTTGTCTTTTCTATTTTCTCTTGCGTAAAGAAATTAATGAGGAATTCCACTTGTATCCTTAAATTTTCAAATGGTCTTAATTGTATCGTTTTTATGCTTGAGTTTTACTAATGAATAGGCTTACAAAGAGAAAAATGATAGATTAGAAAAAGTAAAATATGTGATTATTACTTAAAGATTGAATCCATTTAAGATTAGGGTTAGAAATATGTTACTTGTGTTATAATAGCTTCACATACTAATTAAATTAATGCGTATAGGAGTTTTCAATGAATGAGGCAAATAAAAAAATAACAATTAATGATATTAAAGCAAAGAAAGGAAAAGAAAAAATAGTTGCTATTACGGCTTATGATGCGCTCATGGCGGGCATATTTGATGGTGAAGGAGATATTATCTTAGTGGGCGATAGCCTTAAAATGAGCTTTGGAGGGGAAAATGAGACACTTGGTGCGACAATGGAAGAAATGCTTTATCATACAAAGGCGGTTTGCAAAGGAGCAAGCAAAGCCTTTATTATTGCAGACATGCCTTTTGGAAGTTATAGCACAAAAGAAATGGCTTTGAAAAATGCTTTGAGATTCTATAAAGAGAGCAAGGCAGATGCTATTAAGTTGGAAGTAGGCTTAGATAAGGCGGAAATTGTACGCGCCTTGTGTAATGAGGGAATAGCGGTTATGGCACATATAGGGCTTATGCCCCAGTATGCACGTTTTGAGGGGGGATTTAAAGTAAAGGGTAAAATTGATTCTCAAATAAAAACGCTCTTAGATACTGCAGTTGCTATGCAGGAATCAGGAGCATTTGGAATCCTCTGTGAAGGCATAAAGAGTGAGATAGCAGAATCTATCACACAACGATTAAGTATTCCTACTATTGGGATAGGAGCAGGAGTAGCATGTGATGGGCAGATTCTTGTATGGAGTGATGTTTTTGGATTCTTTGATGCGTTTAAACCAAAATTTGTGCGCCGCTATTGTGATGGTAAGAAGTTGCTTAAGGAGGCAATTAAATCTTATGCAAGAGACATAAGGAATGAATCTTTTCCTAGCAGTCAGGAGAGCTATTGATAGCATGTTGGAGTTTGTGTGGATAAAATTTATGTCAATGTAGTTTGTGAAATCTAGTTCTATTTTAAAAAGATACAACAGGCAAGAAATACTTGTGAGATTCTTAAGGATTTTGGTGTAAAGATAAACTCTTATAAAGAGATAGACGCCATTAAATCATGACCTAATCTTTGCTATTTTTTGTCCATTGTTTTTGGCAATCTATGTTACATAGCACTAGCTATAAGGAATCATTATGAATACAGGCTTTCATACATCGCAAGATTACTCAAAAAAAGTTCAATTACTTTCTCCTGCAGGTACTCTAACCAAGTTAAAAATTGCTTTAAATTATGGCGCAGATGCGGTGTATGGAGGAGTTAGCCATTTTTCATTGCGCAATCGTGCAGGAAAAGACTTTAGTTACGAGGATTTTCATGAGGGTATTCAATATGCACATGATTTAGGTAAGAAAGTTTTTGTTACAATTAATGGGTTTCCTTTTAACTCTCAAATTGACCATCTTAAGAATCATATTGCTAAAATGCGTGATTGTAGCCCCGATGCTTTTATCGTAGCTACGCCCGGTGTTGTAAAATTAGCCCAACAAATTGCTCCAAAAATTCCCATTCATCTTTCTACACAGGCAAATGTGCTTAATGTCCTTGATGCGAGTGTCTATTTTGATATGGGGGTTAAACGTATCGTGGTTGCTAGAGAAATAAGCCTGAATGATTGCATAGAGATTAAAAGAGCATTGCCTGAACTAGAGATTGAGATATTTGTGCATGGAAGCATGTGTTTTGCTTTTTCTGGTCGTTGTCTTATTTCTGCCTTGCAGAATGGTCGTGTGCCTAATCGCGGGAGTTGTGCGAATGACTGCCGCTTTGATTATGAATATTATGTTAAGAATCCAGACAATGGCGTAATGATGAGGCTTGTGGAAGAGGAGAGCGTGGGTACGCATATTTTTAACGCCAAAGATTTGAATCTCGCAAGTCATTTATATGAAATTCTAGAGTCTCATGCAATAGACGCGCTAAAGATTGAGGGTCGCACAAAAAGCAGCTACTATGCAGGTATTACTACACGCACTTATCGACTTGTTATAGAAGATTATTATCAAAAAAGGTCACGTCCTCATCTGTATCAATATGAGCTTCATACCTTAAAAAATCGCGGATTCACTGATGGCTATATTATTCGCCGTCCCTTTCAAAAGTTAGATACACAAAATCATGCAAGTGCAATAAGTGAGGGGAGCTATCAGGTGTGTGGGGAGGTAGATGAAAGCGGGAAGTTCTTTTTTTGTAAGCATACCATTGTCAAGAATCAATGGCTAGAGATTATTGCACCTTTGCAGTATTATAAACATCATGATTTTAGCCTTGAGTTTCCTTTTCTTGATTCTGATTCTAATGAATCGACAATATCTCCCCCCAAAGAAGCTTTACAGTTTTCTCAAGAGTGCTGGAGAGAAGCTCCTAGCAAACTGTCCTTTGATACAGATTCTTTGGAATGTGATAATCAAGATTCTAAGTTACAAGAGATTGATGCAGAACAAAAGGAGATTCTACATGAGATGCAAAATGATTTGGGGCAAATTATCCATATTGCAGGAAGATATTATCTTAGATTTTTTAAAATTCTCACTATTAATGGTAAAGAATTAGATTCTATTCATAGCGGCAATACCAATCCTGTTATGTTGCCTGTCCCATTGCCATCCTTTAGCTTCTTGCGGATTAAAATAAGGACATAAAATTATAATTTATGAGAGAGTAATTTATCTGTTTGTGGAAACTTTTATAGAGTTTTGATATGAGGGAATATATTTTGCTTTATTCCTGCAATAAAGAGAGTTTTAAGGATAAGCTATGGTTGCAGAAATTAATCCCACAGGAGTTAATCTCACTTCACAGAGTACAAGTGATACTGCCAAATCAAAGCAAGACAAAGCAGATTCTTCATTTGCAGAGGCTTTAAGTAAATCCGATAATGCCTCTGTGCAGGCAAAGAAAACGGGTGCAGTAGATGTAGAAGAAACAAAAAGCTCTAATGCCAATAAAAACCAGAATAACAAAGACGTTAAAGCGGATTCCAATGAAGAAAAAAACACAAAAAGTGCCACTAAAATTGTTACAACAGATTCTAAAAAACAGCAAGAGACAAAACCCTTAGGCAGTTCTGCTCTAGTAAAAGCAAAGACAACTAAAGAAGCTAATGATTCTCAAGATTCTCCCCTTGCTAAAATACTCAATCAAGATTCCAATTCGCTTGAGGATATAGAAGGGGAGCTTGGCAATGAAGATAGAGAATCTCCCCAAGATGTATCCGATGATTTAACTTCTGATTTAATTTCAAGCGACAGCAAAATAAGCAACAATAATAAAACTATTAAGCCCAATACAGAGTCTAAAGAGATAAAACTGCCTAGTGGTGGTGCTACCAACTTAGATGGGGATATGACAGATATTGCAGAATCTGAAGATTCTTCAGAGGATATTGCTTCAGAATCTAGGGAAGCAAGAAAGCCAGATTCTAAAGGTAACCTAGAGGTAAAAACGCTCAATGATGTAAAAAAAGAAGCTCAAGCTAAGAGCCTTAATCTGCAAAAAATGGAGATTATACAAGATGGGCAAAAGACCAAAGTGGATCCAAGAGAATTAGTTGATAGAGATATTTTAGAGGGCAATAGAGAGAGATTAAGCGGCTCTTTGCAAAGCAGGGGAGCCGCAGTTGCAAATTCAATCTCTCAATCTGCTCAAGATATTTCTGCCCCAATGCTTGGAGGTCCAAAGCCAGAGTTAAGTCAGAAAGAGCAATTATTGGCAGAGTTACTCAATCGTTATGATGCAGCAGAAAATGCAAGACGGAAGGCTCAAAAT
>NZ_NXLP01000085.1:0-4605 GCF_003364125.1 Helicobacter sp. MIT 14-3879 | reverse complement strand
GGCTAAGATGATACGAGAAAAAGTCTCCCTATTCATCGCCATTTTATGTGCGACTACACCGCCAACGCCCCCTGCTCCGATTTGTAAAACGACCGCCATTAAGTATCCTTTGTTTAAATTTTAAAGCCCTATCCTATCCGAATCGCACTCTAATAAAGTTAGGATTCTACCACTTTTTATTGCCTCTGTGCTATCCTTTTTGTCATTTTTTGGTGTTGTCTTGGTGCGCGAGAGAGTTACAGTTGTTCAGATTTCTCGAAGACTAAAATCTGCTTGCAATTCCTCATCTTTGAGTCTGTGAAAGCTCGGGAATTATGCCTTGTGTGCTTTACCTTTGTAAGCTTGGAATGCGATAATATCACGTTGATATGAACAAGAAAGATTTAAGTTCTGTGGCTTGTCTTCAAAATCCCAAATCCCGATTCACCTCCTGATAAGCCCAAAAAGCCTCGCGCTCTTGTAAATCCCTAAATCTCCGCATGATACCCTGCTTGATAGTGTGATGAATCTCAAGGGATTGGCATGAACTTAATGCAATATAATATCATCTTGCCCTCAAGCTTTTGGTTTGAATTTTATGACTAAAATCCCTTGATATAGCCATTTCAGCAGAGGTAGGACAGTGCTATTTGGGATTTCTGACATTGGCATCGCCATAGCTAAAATACTCCCGTATATCATTTTAGCTATTCATCGGGTTTTTAAAATACTTTATAAGCTACTATAGTTTGGGCAAATGACAAAACTTTTGTAGATTTATCAGACATCAATCTGTCCAAACTCGATTTAAAATACTATTTCAAACACTTGTTCCATTCTCATCCTCGCAAGGCTTCATTGAAACAAGCCTTTTGTGTTTTCACAAAGAAATAAGAATTTACCCTCATTTCACAAAGCCTCTTAGCCGCTCCGCTACAAAATAGAATCTTGTAGGGATTTTAAAAGAGGCTATGCCCTACCCAGACACAAAAGGCTTCTTTCATCAAGAGACATAAAATATCATCAAAACTAAACTCTAATGACACCTACATCTACTATGCCTTGCATTTAGAACCAGAAGATTCTATGATGACACAAAGTACTTGCTCTCTTAAATCCTTGCTATCAACTCTTATCTCACTCTTTGCCTAAAAATTGGAAACTATGTCAAAGGCATGCAAACTAATTTTTATTTATAAGACTGTGCTTATTTTTGCATAATATTCACTTCTTTAGAATCTCAAGAATGATAGAATCCTCAAAGACATTCCCCATACAATGCGCATCAATAGAGATGCTTATAGCGGTGAATTAATGGGGGCTTTGCTTCTATTTGTGATTCTTCTCTATCCAAGCAGTTATGCTCAACAAACCATCTCCTATTTGGCAAGCCGCTTAACTCTGTGGAGTTGCTTCAAGATTCCCTTGCATCACCTCAACAGAATCTTTGCAAATGGCTTTATCAAAAATCAGACAAGAATTGAAGCCTGATTATTGAGATTGAGAAAAATTATTGGGCATTACACCTTTAAAAGAAAAGCATACTCATCAAGGACAAATTTTAATAAAACTTTAGTGATTTGTTTTTGAAAATTATCCATTTTTAATGCCCTTGAGAATCTTATTTTTAAACATTTTTACAAAGCCAAAAGACCATACCATCGCATAGCGCAAGCCGATTTTGAAATGAAACCACTTGCTAAGATTAATCTCATTAGTGAATCGAAGATGCTCTTTGGGCGTGGCGAACTCAAAATCCACGACACCGGATTCAAAATTAAACTTATGCACGCCTGTGCCATCAAAGCCAAAATTGCGCGTGTAGGAGAATTGGCTGGGCCAAACACACACTTTATTTTCACGATACAAAATATGAGAGAGATGCACGTCCCACAAATCCCCTATCGTATAGCCCCTTGAAGAGGAGCTGCGAATGGCAACCAAATGAAACCACGAGAGAATCGCCCCCCTAAACCAATGTTTGGGATTACAGACATACCATGAAATATCAGAGTGAATCCAATCAATTTGCTCCCACCTATCCCTCCACATTCCCCAGCCCCAGCTATGAAACGCATAGGAGAAAAGCACATCATAGGGATAATTTTGGAGTGTTTTGCTTTTGGTATTAGCGATTTGATGAGTGAAAGCTGTAACTGCCATCACTTGCTTATTGTCGCGATAATAAGCAAGGGCGTCATTCATATAGGAGAGAAAATAGGGGTGGGTTTGTATGTCGTCCTCAAGCCCGATAAAGCAATCATACTGCTTAAAAATCAACTCACCATAGCGCATAATCGAACCCAAAATCCCTAGATTCTTTTCTGCCTTGATAATATGCAGGGATTGAAAGCCAAGCCCCTTAAGAGAATCCAGATACTCTCTGACTTCTTGCACGCCCTTGATAGCCTTATCGTTTTTGGGGGCATCGGCAAAGACATAAACATCGGTTTTGTCTGCCAAAGTATTTTTTGCGAGACATTCAATGGTTTTTTTGATTTTATCCACACGATTGTAAGCGATAATGCAAACAGGGGCGTAAGAATATGTTTTGTCTTCCAATTCCCTTTCTCCTATCGTCTTGGATATTAGCGTAGCTATTATACTAAAATTTAACCCAAATTTATAGGTAGTTATTGCTACTTTGAATGAGAATAAATACTCTAAAATAAGAAATCAATGATACTACCAACAAGCACACCTTAAGGGATACATACAAAGGTGATTATTGTAGCAATTAATTTTAACAAGGCACAATTCCCTCTATCATTTTTTGCTTTTCAATATCTAGGGCAAACACACTCAATATTATTGCTCATAACTTACAACTTAATGCTTTATTGCAAGATTTTATATTATCACGCTTAAAATTTTTTACTACTCACATCATCAAGAATTTTTGTTGCTACACTCTCAAGGGCATTGCTAGTATTTTGTGAATGATTAGCAATAGCAACATTCTTTTGCGTAATGTCTTCAAGTTGGGCGATAGATTCATTGATTTGCGTAATGCCTTGTGCTTGTTCTGTAATAGATTCTGCCATATCATTAATGCCTTGCACTAAGATATTGGTATTTGCCTCTACTTCTCCTAAACTCTTTTGTGTTCTCTCTGCAAGCTTTCTCACTTCATCAGCTACGACTGCAAAGCCTTTGCCATGTTCCCCTGCTCTTGCCGCTTCAATGGCAGCATTAAGAGCTAATAAGTTGGTTTGCTCTGCTATGTCTCTGATGACTTCAATAATATTTTTTATATTTTCACTCTGCTTAATGACTTCGTTGGTTCTACCACTCATGCTCTGCATAGACGAGGTAATCTCTTCTATGGCAGTAGCAGTTTGTTGCAATGAAGAACTTTGTATGTTGGCACTCTGGGTTAATTCTTTAACAGCTTGTTCTAACTCTTGTGATTTTGCTTCAAGCTCATGCGCATGTTCCAAAGAAACTGTAAGCATTTTTGCCATAGCATTTCCCAAATCATTAAGCGCAATGCCTATACCTCTTGCATCATGGATTCTTGGTGTAAAATCGTTATTGCTATATGCCTGCAGAACTTTTTCTTCTTTTCCTAAATCATCACCAACAAGATTAAATAGAGTTACTGACATCTCGTTAATAGCCTCTCTTAATTCATTGATTTGTGGATTGAGGCTTGTGTTTATAATAAGAGAGCCAAATTTTCCAACCTTTGCCTCTGCTACAATATGCAAGACATCATTAACAAGAGCAGAATCTTGTTCTAACGCCTTTACTCTTGTTTGGACATTCTCATTGACAGCTTGCACCATCAGCCCTATTTCGTCTTTTGAATGCAATGGGATAAAATTTACTTGTGCAACTTCACGATTGACATATTTGAAAAAGGAAAAAATATTATGTTGTAGAATCCCAAGACCTTTCTTTAAGGTGCTATAAAAAATCCAGAGTAAGGGACAAAATATCACAACAAGAGCAAATACAGAAATTGAAATGGTATTGTATAAAGAGCTTTGAATACGCGACAAAATATCTGATGAAACTATTTGCGTGTGATTTTCTAGTGTATCTATATAAACACCTGTTGCAATCCAAATATCATTGGTATTAGGAATCATTGCAGCATAACCAACTTTCATGTGGTCAGTAAATGTGCCGTCAGCAAGAGGCTTTGTAAAAGTGTAATGCACAAACTTTCCTCCTGAAGTCGGATTCTTAGCACTATCATACAATTCGTTTATATAATACACACCATTAATATCTTTTGTTTCATGAAATGAAACACCTACAGTGTCCTTGCGATTAGGATGTGCTACCATGGTGTATGCTTTGCATACAAAATAATATCCAGACTTATCATTTTCATAATAAAAAGTGTCAATAGCTTTCGCGATAGCTCGTATTTGCTCTTCCTCACTCAATCCACGAACAAATTCTCCTAATGAGTGAGCCATAGAATCTGTGCTGAGTTTTATTTTTTGTTCTATTTCTCTTCGTACTTCTTGAGTAAGCGTTTCTTGTGTGATTTTGAGACTTTTCTGCTCTCCTAACAACATTAGGACGATAAAAATTAAAAATCCCAAGAACAAACCAATAACCAAAGTAAAAAATTTTAATCTTAATGAAAGATTTTTATACATTAGCATTGTT
>NZ_NXLP01000016.1:0-30144 GCF_003364125.1 Helicobacter sp. MIT 14-3879 | reverse complement strand
GCGCAATATGGAGATGTTCTTTCCATAAAAATCATTAATGACAAACAAACCAACAAGCTTAAGGGTTATGCTTTTGTAGAAATGGAAGCAGATAATGCCGATTGTGCCATTGAAATGCTAAACCAAACTGTATTTTTGGGGAGGGTAATTAAAGTTAGCGGGGCAAAAAACACACAAAAATCTCTACCCTGAAACCATAAATTTCAAACAGACACTAGACTCTAACAGAAATCCTATTCTCAATATACCCAAAAAATATTAAACTCTCAATCCAAGCCATCAACTCATTGTCCCATAAAAGGCAGTATAGGCAACTCAAGAGAGCTGGGGTTGCCACGTAATGATTGAAAAAAGGCAATAATTTTTTTTATATCCTTACTAGATAAAGTGATTCCAATTTGAATCTGCCCCATTTCTTTAACCGCATCCTCTAATCTTGTAAATGCGCCATTATGAAAGTAGGGTGATGTTACTGTAACATTACGTAGGGTAGAGACTTTCAACATATTATTAGAGTCAGATTCTAATCCTCCTTGCGATTTAAATCTATATTGGCGCATCACTTCAAAGGGTTGCATGCTGCCTCCCAAATTAATACCATTATGGCAAGCAACACAGCCATTATCGATAAAGACTTCCAATCCTTCAGCTTCTGCTACACTTAATGCCTTAATGTTCCCTGCTAAAAAATCATCATAGCGACTAAAGGTATTCAGTGTCATAATAAAACTAGCAAGACTTTCAGCAATAATCTCTGGGGTAATTTTAACTTTTGTTCCATACGCACGTTTGAAATAAGACATATATTCATCTGATTTTGCAATGCTACTTACAATCTTGCTTATATCCCCTCTCATTTCGTTATCTGCGCTTAAAGCTTTCAAAGCGGCTCTTGCAACAGTGTAATTAGGACCAAACGCAGTAGTATTCTTATCTGCTCTATCAGTTTTGCTAATTTCACCTTGATAATAAAGCGTATCATTAAACATCACATTAAAAATAGTCGGCACTACTAACTGTTTAGGATTATTTTCCTTGTTTATATTGCTTACTCCAAACAAAGAAATATTATGGCATGAATTACAAGAGTGTTGTTTATCCCCACTTAAACGTGGGTCAAAATAAAGAATCTTGCCCAACTCAATCTGCTCTTTTGTCATTTTTGCTACATTGAGCATGCTTCTTTGCATGGACAATAACTTATTGTCATTGGGTAACGGTTGCAATCCGCTTGCATTTGCTTTATCAATGATTTCCTGCATACGCAAAGCCATATCTGTAAAGCCAAAAGCAACGGATAAAAAAACAATGCAAATACTTAAGGCAATACTGCTATACAGAATCTTTTTATTCCCTACAAAACCTGCATTGTTAGAGATTGATACCTTAGTTCTTGCTTTCAAAATAATCCTTTGGAATCTCAATCAAGTCCATACTGTAGAATCTACGATATTGGCAAATTCTCTAAATAGCTTGCTTGCTTCTTTAGGTCCAGGGCTTGCTTCTGGATGGTGTTGCACTGAAAAAATAGGATAGTCTTTATAGCGCACTCCCTCAATAGTGTTATCAAAGAGATTGCGATGAGTGATAAAAGCAACTTCAGAAATTGATTCTGGCACATTGTAATTATGATTCTGTGCTGTGATTTCTAGGGCATTTGTTTGAAGGTTTCTTACGGGGTGATTACCTCCATGTTGTCCAAATTTGAGTTTATAAGTGGGATAACCAAAAGCATTGCTTAAAAGCTGATGCCCCAGACAAATTCCAAACATAGGAATTTTTGCTTTGATAAGAAGTTTGATTTTATCAATTTGATCTTGCAATGATTGAGGGTCCCCTGGTCCATTACTAAGAAATACTCCTCCAATTTCTTTTTCTTGATATTTTCTAATGATGTCGTGAGGATTAAAATCGTATGGAATAACCTCAACAAATAAACCTGCAGCAGTAAGCTCATTGAGAATATTGCGCTTAATGCCAAAATCAATAGCAATAATTTTTTTATAGCACTGTTTAACATTAAGGCTATTGGTCATAGATTCGGTGGCATCGTGATTAATGCTATCTCTATGGGCAATACCTAAAGAATCCTGATGAGATTCTTTAGGTTGTTTAGAATCTTGGTCGCTAGTTACCACAGAACCATAATTAAAATGCTTGAAATCAAAGATAGAATCTTTATGAATATACGCATGTTGAGTGCTTACTTCTTGCACTAAATTAATATCTTGAATCTTTTTGGCATGTTGCAATGCTGTTCTAAGAGAATCTTTATCGCGTAAAACGTTAGAAGCTATCATCATCATTGCACCATTATTGCGCAGCATTTGGACGATTTGTCGCGTATTAATATTGCAGATTCCAAGTAAGTTGTATTTTTCACAAAAAGAAAGAAGATTCTCTTGCGCACGAAAGTTAGACTTTATTTTGCTAAGATTACGGACAATAATTCCCCTAGCAAAAACCTTTCTTGATTCCATATCCTGCTGATTGCATCCTACAATGCCAATCTCTGGCATGCAAAATGTAATAAATTGTCCCGCATAACTAGGGTCTGTAATAATCTCTTGATACCCGGTGAGTGAAGTGTTGAATACTGCTTCCCCAACAACATATTCAGATGCAAAATGAGTAGCACCAAAGCCCTTTGCCCTCACATAAACATCATTTTCAAAGTAAATAAAAATATCTTGTAACAGCATAGCTAGCCTTTTTTGCTCAATTCTTCTTCATAAAGTCTAGCAAAGATTAGTTCATACTCATCGCTCCCAGCAACAAGTTTTTTCTTGTAATTCTTAAGCTTGGCAATAACTGCATCATAAGCATTTTCTTGGAATTTCATATAGCTTTGCATAGATTCAAGAATAATATTTTTCACAGTGTTTTCAGGCACTTTGCAAATAATGTATTTCTCCTCTATAAATTCATCAAGGATTTTATGTGCTAATTGGCTATATCTCTCGTTGTGTGAAAGTAAAAAACCCTCTTCTTTTGCAATTTGCTTCTTCACCATAGCAAAAAGCTGTTTTTCATTCACTTCATCTTCCTCAATTTCTTCTTGATACTGTTCTAGTATATCGCGTGTCTTTTTTTCAATATTTGCTTCTTGCTGCATGTCTTCTTTGATAATATCAGTAGCAAGACGATTAAGATTTGCTAAAGGAGAAGTAATTTGGATGATGCTGGAATGACCGAGGTCAAGCACAATATGATTGGCAAGAAATTGAGCATGCTGAGGTTTTAATTTCATTATATCTCCTTGTAATAGAACTAAAAAGAATCTTAAAATGTAACTACTAATTCTAGCTAACATTTCATAAAAATTTCATGAATACAAGTCTTTTTCTCTGATTTACAAGACACAAAGCAAGATGCAATAAATCACAACTTTATCGCTTATTGTTAAATGAGACAATTAATAACGATAATAATGAATAAAATAATACGTCATTCAAAAAGAATCTATTAGCCAAACTTAATGCTAGTTTTATACCACATGAGTGAGGAGTTTAAAAAAGCAAATAAATGCAAGCTTGTATAAAATTAAGTGATAATCTAAAAACCTATAATTTACCTAATTTATAAAGTTGGGAAACAACAAGTTGGTAAATAATTTTACTTGTCATATCCTAAAAAACTGCCATATTTAAAATCTTTGATGATGTTTTAGAAATAAAAGCATAAAGAGGATTAAAAAGATTAAATGGTGGATCTTGTAGGACTTGAACCTACGACCACTCGGTTATGAGCCGAGCGCTCTAACCAACTGAGCTAAAGATCCCTAGATTTTTATCAATCAAGAGCTCATTTAAAAAAGTGAATTATAGTCTAAAATAATAAATAAGGATTCCGTTTGTATTGCGATTTTACTTTAGACTAAGCAAATAGCATTTCTTGTAAAGTGTGCTTTTTTCTATAACGTTACAAATTCTTTGTTGGTTTTATTTTCATAGTCCTTAAGTTACTTTGATTGAGTTTCAATCACAGAGAAACTTGATAGCTACAAAAAACAATATGATTGTAATTGCCAAATAATTTATCCCCTAATTCAAGCAAAGGCGAGTCATAGTTTATACAGAATCTATACTAAGGTTTAGCTTTTTAACCTTAGTATAGATGTGGATTTTCAATAACATTCTCTCCCCTTCAGCTAAAGATTCTAAATTAACACCACACAACTTAACAGCAAGAGTCTCTTTAGAATCAAGGCTTAGATACAAGTTTGCAACCCTCATTTTATTACATTAAAGGTAAAGACCAGTCAATGGGTTCTTTGCCCCGTTTTAAAAGCTCTTCATTCGCACGTTTAAAAATACCACTACCAACAAATCCCTGTGTCAAGGGACTAGGATGGGGAGCAGTGATAACAATATGTTTTGTACAATTAATTAATCCTATTTTCTTCTTCGCAAAATTTCCCCAAAGCATAAAAACAACCCCCTCTAATTTATCTGAGATTCTAGCTATGACAGAATCACTAAAGTATTCCCAACCAAAATCCTTATGTGATCCAGCTTTGCCTTTCTCTACGGTCAGTATAGCGTTCAAAAGCAATATTCCTCTGCTTGCCCAGACACTCAAATCACCATGATTTGGCATAATAATCCCCAAGCTTTGTGTGATTTCTTCATAAATATTTTTTAAGCTAGGTGGAATTGGCACAGGTCTTGGCACACTAAAACTTAGTCCCATTGCCTGTGGAATCTCTTTGTCGCAAAATCTAAAACTCCCATGATAAGGATCTTGTCCTAAAATAACAACACGTATACTGTGTAGAGGAGTAAGATTAAAAGCATTAAAGATTAATTCTCTTGGAGGAAAAATGGTTTGATTGCTATGTTGAGCATGCTTGTAAGATTGTATAATATTCTTAAAATAAGGCTTATTAAACTCATCTTTCAAAAATTCACACCAATCTTTGTGTAGTGTTTTGGGATACAAGTCCTATCCTTCATGTTGAGATTGTTATACGAAACAAGTTTTTCAAACGCAACTAATTACTTTGACTAGCTAATAGGTATTGCCCAGATTTTTCATTAAACAAGTTTTGTTTTTTAAATAAACTCAGTATAGGCTTTGTGGTCGATAAAAAACGCCCATAAGATAATAATGTCAAGGCAGATGAACAACAAAACTTATTTTCCAAACTAGATATTTCACTAAAGTCTCCCTCATCGTTTTCTGAATCCTCTGAATTTTCAAAATCTAAAAGAGTGCGAACAACAGTAGAATCGCTTCCTTCAGGAATAAACGCATTGGCAATAAAATTATCTATTTCTTTTTTCGCAATATTGGAAAATGAGGCAAATGCCTGCTTATTCTTTCCGCTTAATTCTCTGCGTGTGGTTTTAATCTGTCCTAGCGGATTAATCGGCTTATTATTTTTATACACACCAAAATGTAAATGTGGTCCTGTGCTAAGTCCTGTGCTGCCAACATTTCCAATATGCGCACCTTGACGAACGAATACTCCCGGACGAGAATTCTTTGCAATTTTACTCATGTGTGCATAAAGTGTTTTGATTCCGCCAGCATGCTGAATTTCAACCATCTTTCCATAGCCGCCTTTTACTCCCGAAAAAATAATTTTACCCTCACCAGCAGCATAAATAGGAGTCCCTGTTCCAGCAGAGAAATCCACTCCGTAATGCGGTCTTGTATAACCTAGAACAGGGTGCTTGCGTCCTGATGAAAATTTTGAGCTAATACGGCGATATTTTACCGGAGTAATAAGAAAGAAATTTGCCATTTCCTTGCCTTCTTCATTGTAATATCGATTTTGAAATCCAAAGAGATAGTAAAACTTTTTGTTAGATTCTACAGCAATTGCCCTTATTTCAGGCGAGCCAATAGGCTTACCCAAACGATATTTACGGTAATAGACAAGAGCTACACGGTCTCCTTTTTGCACTGTATGCCTCAGCTTGTAGGCAACAAGAAATTCCTGATTGAGTTTAGAATCTTGCGTTGCACCATAAAGCGCGCTAGAAGGTCCGCCGCCATCTTGGATTTTAGCAAGGACTTTTTGTTTAGTGTGCAAAGAAATAATAGGTATGATTGCTATTGTGTAGGAATTTTGGCTAGAATCAAAAAATATTTTGACTTGTGTTTCTGCATTCAATGGTAAAAAAGCTTGCAATAACGCGCCTTTAGAATCTCGCATGATAAAAACATCAGAATCTACCTTAACATCTGCAACGAGTTCTTTGTCCTCTGGAGCAAGATTATAATAAGTTTTCTCGGGGATATTATTTTTAGTGAGGAATCCAAGTAGAGTAGAGCCATATTCCCATTTAACACGTTCGGCATAGACTGCATAAAAACCATTTTGCTGGCTAGGTTTAGGGGGGATTGTTTTGTTTGCTTGAGTGTTACTAGATTCTGTGTTGGAACTAGATTCTTCTTTGATATTTTGCGAAAATGCAAAAACAATGAAAAAAGAAAAAATACTTAGAAAATACAGTTTTACTAAAGAAAGTGCATGCATACTCAAAGATTCCTCATATAAAATATAGTAAAAAAGCTAGAAATATGTTACAATTGGCATTATATTTGCTAGACTCTAGCAGTTATTGGTTGGGATTAAAAAGCACATTATATCAAAAAAATCAATCATAAAGGCTTAATTCCAGAATAACAATAATCTCCCTTGTTTATAGGATTTCTAACTCCATGTAATAAAGAATTAAGATTAATATAGGTTGTAAAAATGCGAGATTTTATTTATCCTACATTGATTTTTATAATCTTTTTGTATGCTATGGGCTTTGTCGCATTCTATACTTATAAGGGGGCTGCTTCTTATGCTGGAGGCAAAAAAGGATCTGTTACAACGGTAGAAAATTTCCAATCAGAAATTAACAAAAAAATCAAATAATTACTTAATTTTTTGATTAAACTACCGATTGTATAATATGTAAAACATTAATGTAAGGAGACATTATGAGAGTTGCAAGCAGTGTGATGGCTTCTGTTCAACAAGCCCAAAATCGAGACACGAGAAATGAACTTAATCGCAATGTGCAAGATAAGATCATCGCAGAAAAAAATGTTCTTGAGCAAGAAAAAGCTTCTACATTAAATAGAGCAGAAAAAGCACATGATGATAAAATCGCTAAAATTAAAGAAGACATTAGAAATGGAACATATAAACTTGATTTAGCTGCCACTTCAGAGAAAATGGCACAAAGTTTGCTTAATGTATAGATAAGGCAGACTTTAACAAATATTGAAAGCTAAACGCATTTCTTAGCAATCAAGAATCTTAAACATATCTATTAAAAATGTGGGAAACTTTTAGAATTTTGAAGATTATCGTGTTTGCTTCCCCAAATATTCTTTTTGGTGTAGCATTATCGCTAGTCTTAAGCTAGCAGAATCCATATCCATAAAGTTGTGTTTAATAGCAATAAAATCTTTGGTGGCTTTAAGAGGTTGTTAAATATTTTGTTTTAGAGTTTCATCTCACAAAACATACAATTACAACCGTTATCCACACCTCCAAAATCTAAAGGTCTGTCTGTTCAATCATTGAGGTTCAAAATGATACAAACAGATTCGTTACATACATATTTGCAAGAAGCAATTGATATGCTCCAATCACTCATCAACTTCACAAAAGAAGATATAGAAGATATAAAAATTGCCAATCATGAAATCATTTTTAATCGTAGCCATACAAAAGTTACTGCGATTAAAGAATTTGAGTTTGCTAAAGGCAAAATCGATCGTGAAATATTGCAATTAACGCAACAATATCCGCATTTGAAAATCGCTGAAATACTAGACGAAAAAGCAGACAGGCTTCTTACCGAAATGCGCAAGGCATTAGAAGAATTAAAATCGCTCAATACCCATTACGCACATATAGCATTTGCAGTAAGTGAATTTTATACTTCTATTGCAGATAGGCTTATCCCACGTGAAAAGGCAGACTATAAAAGCCGCGCCGAACAAAGCCAATTGCTCAAAATACAAGTTTAAGCAAGGAGAGTACAATGGGTGGTATTTTATCTTCATTGCATACAAGCACAACAGGACTACATGCGCATCAACTTATGGTTGATGTAACCGGCAATAATATTGCAAACGCAAGTGATGAATTTTACACAAGGCAAAGAGTTATCGTTCATCCTGAAAAGCCATTGTATTATCCAGACTACAATCTCGGACGGGGTGTGAGCGTTGATTCAATTCAAAGATTGCATGATGAATTTGTGTTTTCAAGATATTCAAAAGCAGCCACTGAACATAATTTCTTTGACACAGAATTTACAACTTTACGTGAAGCCAGCACATTTTTTCCTGATGTTGAAGGGGTGGGAATCTATAATGATTTGGAAGAATACTTCAATTCATGGAAAGATATTGCAAAAAATCCTAATGACACTGCACAAAAACAAGTTTTAGCAAAGAATGCTATGATTCTCACGCGCAATCTCAATGATACAAAAGAAAAGCTAGTAATTTTACAACGCAAAAAAAGCGAGGAACTTGAAGCACAAATTAATGATGCCAATAAACTAGGTGCGCAAATTGCTGAAATCAATAAAAAAATGAAAGAAATGGAGGACAGTCTCACACTTAAGCAAGCAAATGAATTGCGCGATAGGCGCGATGAACTAGAGTTTCGTTTGCGTGAAATTTTAGGAGGCAACGTTTTTAAAAGCAAATTAAAGGCAAATAATCTTGTAGGTGCTCAAGACGCAGATTATGATGAAGATTATACTTTCACAATTGGACATGGATTCAGCATGATTGATGGAGCAAACTTTCACCCCATTATTTTAAATAAGACCAACAATGCAGCTGGGCTTAATCGGTTATATATTCGAGGCTATGACTTTAAGGATGTGGATATTACAGACAGAATCGATGAGGGCAAGGCAGGTGCGCTTATTGATCTCTATAATAATGGCTATGAAGGCACAAAAGTAGGTAAATTGCAATATTATATGAATCTTCTTGATAGCTTTGCAAGAGGACTTATAGAAGCAACTAATACCATTTATGCGCAAAGTGGAACAGAAGAAATCAAGAGCGATATTTTAGAAATCAATAAGAATGAAGCCCTTAGAGATACTAATTATAATGTCAAAATGGGTAAATTCACATTATATGCCTACAATGCCAATGGTGAAGTACTTGCAAAAAAGGATATTGTTATTGATGTCCCCACCACGATGCGTGATATTGTCAAGCAGATTAATGCCAACACAGATGACAATAACAACAATAATGCTTTAGATGATTTTGATGATTATTTTACTGCTTATTATGATGATAATTCTAAACAGTTCAGAATCACATCAAAATATCCCTCGAGAGGTTTGTATGTGGGCTTACAGGACCACGGAACAAACTTTACAGGTGCGTTTGGAGTTAATAGATTTTTTGCTGGTAATGATGCAAGTAGTATTAACCTAGAATATGAATACCGTAAAGACTCCACCAAGATTCGCCCGTGGCTTATGCCTGTTAGCGGCAATTTTGATGTTGCCAATATGATGCAGCAATTACAGTATGAAGAAGTAGAATTTTATCAAAATAAACTCGATAAAAAACATATGAAGATTAATGAGTTTTATCAATTTACCACAGGTGCAGTCGCCAATCAAACCCAAGAGGTAAAAATCACACTCGATACCAAGAAGAGTATTTTAGAAGCAATCAAAAAAGAACACTTGGCAATTTCCCAAGTGAGTGTAGATGAAGAAATGGTCAATCTTATTAAGTTTCAAGGCGGATATGCAGCCAATGCAAAAGTTATTACAACCATTGATAGAATGATTGAGACCTTACTAAGCATTAAGCAATAATTCTATTGCTACTAAGCTCATTTATTTTTCAATAAACTCTAGCTTCCTATGAGATTACATTGCAGATTATTAATCTAATTTCTGAGATGTCTCTTATATTGTGCTACACGCGAATTCATTTAGCAGCACATTGAAAGATCAAGGTAAGAAAAATACCCCATCACTCTTGGATTACAATGTGAAAACCATATCGCTTAAGAATAAATTATTCTTATAAATTTTCAATTAAGTGAGTTTGATATAGCCAAGCAATCTTTGCAAAGAGAATCAAATCTGCCTTTATGAATTCATGCTTTGATAGCTGCATACAAGCATAAGAATTAAGATTTCATACATAGAGCAAAGGAAAGACTATGATTTGTATATTTGATATTGAAAGTGTGCCCGATATAAAACTTCTACAAGAAATTTATGGATACAGAGGGGATTCTCTCTCAATCTGCAAGCAAGCTTTTGAGGCACAAAAAGAAATAAGCGGTTCTGAATTTCTCCCTCTAAGCTTCCATAGAATCATTTCCATTGCTAGTGTCCTAGCAGATGATTTTGGCAATTTTATCAAAGTAGGACACTTTGCTAAAAACATAGATATAGAAAATAGAGAAAGAGTATTGTTGCAAGAATTCAGTACATTTATCAATAAACAAAATCCGCGTTTGGTAAGTTTTAACGGCAGAGGGTTTGATATGCCGCTTATAGCCCTTAGGGCATTGAAATATAACATAAATCTTTCTGCTTATTATGAGATAGAGAATGCACAATTTGGCAAAAATAAATGGGAAAATTATAGGCAGAGATATAGTGAGAGATTTCATCTTGATTTATTTGATACACTTAGTAATTATGGTGCAGCAAGGAATTTAAACCTAGATTCTATTTGCAAAATGGCTGGAATTATGGGAAAATATGAAATAAGTGGTAAGCAAGTTTTTGAACTTATTTTTACTGAAAATAATCTTGAAAAGGTGGATTTTTACTGTCAAAGTGACGTGCTTAACACTTATTGGCTTTTCTTGAAATTTGAGCTCACAAAAGGTATGATACAAATCACTGATTATTTGACAAATCTCGCAAGAATGCAGGATAATCTTCCTGAAAATGCTCCTTATAAAGAAGCACTTGTTACTTGCCTAACAAATGAAATACAAAAATATTCATAAAGGATTACTATGTGGTTAAACAGAACACTCTCTGAAACAATGCGGACACAATTACTCATCAACAACAAATTTGCTGAATATAATACAGATTCCTTAAATATCGAGCTTTTTAACTCTCAAGCTTTTGATCAAATTGCGCTAATTAATTATAAGAACAGAACACAACACACACAAGAGATTCTGATTGAAAAATTTACTTACGCACAAAACGAGATGCTAGCCTATATTCCCTTTTGCGTGCATCCAATGCCCAAACGCGCCTTGGTCTGCGGAACATTAAATTGTGAAATTGCGTATTTACTTGCCAAAGAAGGGTTGGAAGTGGATATTATCATGCCAGACAAAGAAGCATTTTATACGTTGAGTGGTTTCTTGCCGCATTTCAAGGAAATCACACAAAGCAATCGTATCTCTCTCTACGATAATTTTTTAAGTCTCAAGACTACACAATACGATATTGTCATTCATTTAGGTGAGATTAAAAATAATGAATTCAGTGCATTAGGGAAACTTGCCAACCAAGAATCTATCTTAATTTATCGTCTGCATAATCTCTACCTAGAGACTAATCTTGCATTACAAACGCTTGATGTTGCCAAGGATTTTTCGCATATTCTCATGCCGTTTGTTGTTTGTTGCCTAGAGAATAATTTTTATATTTTTGCTAGTAAAAAATTCCACCCCTTAGCCGATCTGATTCTACAGAAAAGTGATATGCTGGAGAATCTGCATTTTTACAATGCCAACATACACACTAGTGCCTTTAGATTGCCAAATAGGATTCAAAATATTATTGCACCTTATGTAAAAAATTAAATTACATATTATTCACATGTATAATGCAGTCCAAATAACAACTTGCAAAAGTATCCTTTCCCCTATCACAAACCCTATATAACGAGCAGCAAGCAAGGCAATTTATACTCACCTACAATGGCTCATGTACAAATCAAGCTACTTAAGACTAGCCCATGATTTTCCACATGCAACATTGCAAATAAGGGGTACATCTAAACAATAGATATTCTCCATAATCTCTTTAATATTATTGGCAAGCCTTTGTGCTTTGCTTTCTTCTATCTCAAAGATAAGTTCATCATGTACTTGCAAAAGCATCTTAGCATGTTTAGAATCTTGCAAATCAACATTAGACACATAAGATTTCCTAAAATCTGCAATATTATCAAATATTGCATTCATGCTAAGCTTCATTAAATCAGCTGCACTTCCTTGGAAAATGGCATTTATCCCCTCTCGCAAAAAGTTTTGTCGCATAAACTCCGTAGCATTCAAGAAATCGAAATGCCGCTTCCTACCCAGCAAGGTCTGGCTATATCCTTGTTGTAAGATTTCTTCTTTTTTTTGTTCCAAATATTGTTTAACAGTAGGAAAACTCGCAAAATAACTTTCAATGTATGTCTTTGCTTCGCCATTGCTAATACGTAGTGTTTGAGCCAATTTTCTTGCCCCCATGCCATAGATTAATCCAAAATTAATAGATTTTGCAATGTTGCGTAAATTTACCATAGTGGCAGAATCGGCATTTTCAAATACAGAACCAAAAATTCTCCTCGCAGCTTCCGCATGAATATCAGCATTATTCTTAAAGGATTCTATCAGGACAGAATCTTGACTAAAATGAGCTAGAAGTCGCAATTCAATTTGCGAATAGTCAAGACTTACAAGCACATTGCCACTCTCTGCCTCAAACCCCATACGAATACTTTTCCCTAATTCACTTCGCACAGGAATATTTTGTAAGTTGGGTGATTTTGAGCTAAGTCTCCCTGTATTTGTTCCTGTTTGGATAAAAGAAGTATAAATTCTTTTATGTGTTTGAGTAAGCTTTAAAAGCGGTTCAATATAAGTGCTAAAAAGCTTAAAAACTTCTCGATATTCAAGCAACAAAGCAATCACAGGATGCTTATCAATGAGATTATGGAGCGTAACTTCATTAGTGCTAAGGGGCTTATTGCGTTTTGTTTGCTTAGAATCTAATTTAAGATATTCAAAGAGAACTTGAGCAAGTTGTTTGGGTGAATTGATATTAAATTCATAGCCTGATTCTTGATAGATTTGCTGCTGCAAGACATGCAATTTTCTTGTAAAATCTTGCTTAAGATCAAGAAAATACTCTCTATTGATTCTAATACCCGAATCCTCCATATAGCAAAGAGTAAGAATAAAAGGAAATTCTAACTCCTTTGCAATCTTGAGAATGTCTGGAGGAGTAAGTAATTCTAAATGCTTATAAAGTTGATAAGTGGCTACCGCGTCCTCGCTCGCGTATTCACTTGCTTTCTCTATATCAACAGAATCAAAAGTGTGATTCTTTGCTACAACATCACTGAAAGCTATCATTTTATGTCCAAAATACTGCCACATCAAATTATCAAGGCTTAGGCTTTGATTGGAATCTAAAAGCCAAGCAAGAATCATGGAATCCATAATGCACTCTTTAGGCAAAATCCCGAAATTATGCCATGCCATACTAATATCAAACTTAAGATTATGCCCAATAAGAGGATAAGAAAAAATTATTTCTAATGCCCGCTTTGCGTCCTTTTTAGAAATTTGTTTAAGCGGACTTTGATGCAACTTGCAATCTTCTTTGGAAGAAGATTCTCTTAAAGAATCAAAAAGAGATTCTGAAACTGTATGATACTTGATAGAACCTTGGGTGCTATTTTGGGATATAAGAGGGAAATCTTCTTGAGATTCTAGCCTTTTATATTCATTTGATGTCAATAAGGTAGAGGGGAGGACAGAATCTTCTTGCACATTGATACCATGTAAAAATGGAACATAGTATCCTTGCAATCCATCAAAGCAAAAACTAAAGCCCACCATAACATTTTCTTTCACATTAAGCCCATCTGTTTCACAGTCAAAGGCTATTGTCGTACCCTTAGGGATAGATTCTAATAAGGTAAAAAGCTGTTTTGCTTCTGTAATTGCCTGATAATTAAATCGAAATGTCTGCTTGGTTATAGGGCTACCTGTACTTTGTTCACCTTGCTGGGTATAATCTAAAATTATAGAATTATCACTTGTATTTTTCGCTTCTGCGCTAACAAGGTTTTTTTGTTGTGTAGAAAAAGTGGGCTGATATTTTTTGAGATTCCCAATAATTTTATACAATTCGTATTCTGCTAACTCTTGTTGTATCTTTAGAAGAGGCATAGGATTATTGTGATTTTGTGAGGATAAAAAATCATACTTAGGAAATAAATCCTTTTTTAAGGTTACAAGATTCTGGCTTAAAAAGGCTGTATCTTTATGTTCTTTGATAAGACCCGTAATTCTTTTGCCAAAAAGACCTATAAGCTTTTCCTCATGAGATTCTAATGTAGCATAGAGTACATTCAAATCCTTGAAATGTGCTAAAATTTGTTGTGCGCCTTTCATTCCAATTCCCTTAATACCGGGAATATTATCACTAGAATCTCCTACAATGCTTTGATAAGTAATAAATTCCTTGGGGGTAACGCCAAATTTTTCTTGACATTCCTTAGCTGTGATTTTTTGCTTTCTAGCGTAATCAAAAAGACTTGTTTTTTCGTTGATAAGCTGATATAAATCTTTGTCATGGCTAATGATTTGCACTTCTAAATTCATTGCATTGGCTAGACTAGATAAACTCGCAATACAATCGTCCGCTTCATAGCCATCAAACATAACTTGAGGAACCTGCATTTTTTCTAGCCATGTTAAAGCTACGGGCAATTGTAAAAGTAAATCTTCTGGTGCTTTCTGTCTGTTTGCCTTATATTGTGGGTATATTTCTTTGCGTTTGTTTGTCCCACCTCCTTCAAGTGCAAAAATGATGCAAGTCTGTGGATTGTCCTTGTAGAGGTTAAAAATAAAATGGCTAAAACCTGTGAGCAATGAGGTAGGAAATTGCTTGGAATTTTGCAAAGGTGGTAGGGCATAATAACTACGAAAAAAATAACCAAAAGTATCAACTAAGATTACAGGCTTTTGCATAATTATGTTCCTTATTTTTTCACACACTCATTTGTTCTATCTATCAATGCTCTTAAGAATCTAGACTCTATGCCATAGATACGAGTATAAATGATAGGGCATACAAAGCAATACGACTAACAAAGCTTGCAAGAACAAAGTCCCATACATTCTCAAGTCTTGTTGGGAGCTTAAACATGGCAATGTTTAGAATCTAACACCACAATCACAACTTCTTAACTTCTAAGATTGACAGTTTCAAATAATTGCGGATTATCTCTAAAATCTGCAATGGCTTCTTTATACACCTCTACAATCTTATCAATACTTAAGTCAAGATCATATTTTAGCGCAGATTTCGCATATTCTGCTTTCATTATCTCTAATTCTTGTGGATGTTCTATCCAATATTCTATTTTTGCCATCAAATCAGTTGTATCATTAGTTCTAAAGAGACTGCGCGAATCAAGAGCAAACTGATTGGTTGCGCTCACTTTAGAATCTGCGATAACAGGCACGACCCCAGCAGAAATTGCCTCCAAGCATGAAATTGCCTCGCTCTCTACCTGCGCTGCATGCACATAGAGATTGGCACTTTTAAGCTTTCCAATCAATATTGCATTGTCAATAAAGCCAAACTCTATAGGATTGGGCAGTAAGGTTTCGCAAAGATTGCGTAAATATTCTTCTTTGGGTCCAATACCATGCAAATGCAGTTTAATTTTTTTTGCATACTTACTTTGAGCAATTGCCTTTATCAAAATATCATGCCTTTTTTCCTTAGATAGCCTACCCACTGCAATGATATGAAAAAGAGAATCTTGGTAAGGAACTCCCTTGGATTCCATAACATTTAACTTAAACCCATTGCTAATGACATACTTTTTACCAGCATATCCTGCTCTCTCTATTTCCTCTTTCATAAGTTTGCTTGGACAATGAATGTGATGGGTATAGCGATAAAAAACTTTATAAAATCTTCTAAAGAGATATTTATTCAGCCATTCAAAATCCATATTCATATTATAGCTAATGTGTTGTGGTTGCAGATGAAACGCACTTATATAAGGAATGTGCATTTTCCTGCATAAACGCATAGCTGCAATTTCAAGCGCAAACGGTAAGTACAAATGCACAATATCACAACCTCTTATTGCAGATTCTAAAATGTTAGAATCTGAGGAACCAAAAACCATGTGTTGTTTATGTGAAATTTCTGTAACGATGGGGATATAACGTTCTTTGACAAGATATACTTTTTCTCCCTCACTCCCTATATATTCCCTTTGTTGTTTATCTTTATTGTTTGTCGCGACTACGCGAACTTCATGCCCTCTTTTTACTAACTCTCTTGCAAAACGAAATGCTGTCATAGAAGTCCCATTGCTTCTATCGTTGTAGCAATCTACAACAATGCCTATAATCATTAATTATTAAATTTTAATTTAAAGATTTTTTTATCAAATACAGCTATGTAAAACATGCCATAAAAGATTTTGATGTCAAGTAGGAATCCTTCTACCTTTACTTCGCATTTTTTTGTATCGTCTTGCAAGGCTTCAGCCTTAAAAATTACTTCATGTCCCAATTCAATAGGTGCTAAAAATTTTATATCAGCCCCAATAATAAGGCTATTTTTTTTATTGAGAGCTGCCAGCGCAGCGTGAGCAGCTGCACTAAAAATAAATCCGCTATGGATAAGTCGTGAATCTACACACATTTCTGAAATGGGCGTGAAGATAACCTGAGATAGATTGTTAGCAAGCCCCACCAACTCGCCTGAAAACTTAAAATTTATATCTTTTGCAATACTTCTGTCTTCTAAGTGATTGGTAAGAGGGGTATCTTGCGCGGAATTTTCTTCTGCAGTCATTATTCCTCCTTTGCTTTATTAAAAATATATTTTAACACAAAAAATGCAATTATTTATGCGTAATTATATTTTAAAATACAACTTTGTTAAACAGAGTACAAAGCCTTAAGTCTTTTTTGCTATACAACTTTAAATCACTGCGATGCTTAATTTTAAGAAATTGTATAGAATCTAGGATTCTATGGGCTTCTTGAGTATAGTCCATGCCCAAAATACATTGCACTCTCTTATACGAATCTCAATATTAGATGCAAATGTTTGCAATTCTTTGTCTTTCCACTATGAAAATTATATTGCCTATGTCATTCACGCAAGCACACTGCACAAACATTCTATTGACACAAAAACATTCGCTTTGATTGTAGAATCTTGCTTTCACAAGCTCCTCAAGCAAGGCAGTCGTTACTGATAAATGGGTAAAACATGAAAAACTCAATTCCCCAATTCAAAATCAAGCATGTCAATAAGCTTAGATTCCACGATTGTTATATCTTATTTTGGTCAAAAAGACTTATCCATTTCTCCGCTATACGCACTGCATTTGTCGCTGCACCCACACGCACTTGGTCAGCCACGCAAAATACATGCAGGATTCTTTTATCAAAATTATCTTCACGAATACGTCCCACAAAAGTTTCGTCTGTATTGGTTGCAATAAGCGGCATAGGATAGCGATTTTCTTGTGGAGAATCAAGCACAATGATACTCTGGGCATTTGCTAAAATCTCCCTTGCTTTATTTGCGCTTACTTCTTTTTTAAAGCGAATAGTGATTGACTCACTATGACTCCTAAGAATTGGCACGCGCACACAAGTAGCCGATAGCTGAAAATTTGCGTGCATGATTTTTTGACTCTCATTCACCATTTTCATTTCTTCTTTTGTGTAGTTATTCTCTAGGAAAACATCAATATGCGGGATAAGATTAAGTGCAATTTTGTGCTGAAAAACTTTTGATTCTATGGAATCAAGCTCAAAGGCAAAAAATTTCTGCATCTGCACAACAAGCTCTTCCATACCCCGCTTTCCTGCTCCGCTCACTGCTTGATAGGTGCTAACATCTACACGTTCAATCTCAAATTCCTTATGTAGAGGGGCTAAAACATGCACCATCTGTATAGTTGAACAATTAGGATTAGCAATAATGGTAGAATCTTTTGTAATATCACTAGGATTAACTTCTGGCACAACCAAAGGAATATCTTTTTGCATACGAAAAAAGCTTGTGTTATCAATAACTAATGACCCGCTATTTACAGCATCTAATGCGTATTCTTGACTAACACTAGAACCCGCGCTAAAAAAAGCTATTTCTATACCTTCTTGTTGAAACACTTGCTTTGTTGTTTCTAAGATAGGGTAATGTTTGCCTCGAAATTCCACGTTCTTACCTATGCTTCTTTGACTTGCTAGGGGGACTAATTTTTTGATAGGAAAATTTCTTTGTTCCAAAACCAAGAGGAGCTCTTCGCCTACTGCACCACTTGCCCCTACAATCCCTACAACATATTCTTTTTGTGGCTGTTGAGTATTTGCTGACATTCCTGTATCCTTTGTTGATTGGATTTTATTCTAAATATCATAATTTTATAGTTAAAATACGCTTAATTTTGCAATTAATCTCGAAATATAAGCGAATTATATCCTAATTTTGTTAAATTAATTGAGTTGTGTATCTGCTGGTTTTTTATATAAATGTTATTCAACCGCTAGATTCTAGTGAAATTACAACATTGAAGCAACAAAAAAGTCTCACATTGTGTGGTATCTCCATTTCTAGCACCAATACACACAAAAAAACAATGTCAAGTAGCGGCAATTTTAAGATGTCAAATTGTAAGCCCAAGATAATCTTAACAAACAATCTTATCCGTAATTTTTATAAAACCATAGCTCCTATAACCCCAAACGTCAATAAAGAGAGATTATATACCAAAAATGTCGGGATACAAGTATCACGAATGTGGTCATGTTGTGAATCTGCATTCAATCCAGAAGTAGGTCCTAAAGTGCTATCACTAGCAGGAGAACCTGCATCTCCCAACGCCCCAGCTATACCAATAAGCAAAATGGTAGCCTCTACACTAAAGCCTAAATCGGCACTTAAGGGAACATAAATTGCAGCTATAATGGGCACTGTACCAAAGGAAGTCCCAATCCCCGTAGTGATTAAAAGCCCAACCAATAACATAAGAATTGCACCCATAAATTTCGTATTTGTGAAAGTCGATATTGTATTCACAAGATTTTGTACTTCACCACTTTGACGCAAAACTTCACCATATCCAGCAGCCACAAGCATAACAAAAGCAATGAATGCCATCATCTTTAAACCGCCCTCCATAATCAAATCAATTTCTCCCCATTTGATACCGCCTAGGATAATCATGCCCAAGAGTCCAACAAATGCCCCGAGCGGTAAAGACCCCGTAATGAGTTGTCCTACAAATGCAAGAATAACTCCTACTAAAACTGCATATTCTCTCCAACTCATAGATATTTTCTCAAAGTCTTTACTCACAGAATCCTTGTAGATTCTAGGTTTTTTATAGAGTATAAAGACTGCTAAAAATAAGCCTACAAGCATTGCCACTCCCCCAATCCACATCACACTAGCAATATCACTAAGTCCAACTTGCATGCCATTTGCTACCATCTGGTCCTTAATCACGGTATGAAAAATCAACCCAAAGCCCACACCAAACGTTACATAAGGAGCTTGTAATCCAAAGGTAAGCGCACAGGCAACAGCCCTCCTGTCAATCTGAAGTTTATTCATAAGACTCAAAAGCGGAGGAATAAGAATAGGAATAAAAGCGATATGCACAGGAATGAGATTCTGTGAAAAACACGCAAGGCAAGCAATGCTAAGAACAAACATGATTCTTCTATCACTAATATTCTTCGTGATACCATGCAGCAAAACAGGCATGAGATTCGTACGTGAAATTGCTGTTGCTATGGCTCCTAAGAGAATATAGCTAAGTGCCACGTTAAGATTGCCTGCCATGCCATTGATAAGAATGTCCCCTGTAACAATAACAATCTTAAGTAGAGAATCTAAAAAATCTTTAGCAGTTACATTAAAAGTATCGGAATCTATGCTGCTAGATTCTGTCGTCTGAGATTCTGTGTAATGAGAAGTTACAGGTGCAGAATCTGTCTCACTCCGTTGAGAATCTTGATATTTACTCAAAAGATTGGGGGAGAGTACTCCCGCACATAATGCAGCAATAAAAATAGCTAAAAGGACATTCAAACGCAACACACACAAAATTGCCATGACTAGCACAGAGACTACAACCGCATTACCCAAAATATCCATATTTTTCCTTATTGTTGTATCCTATGATTAGGATAACAAACCAAAATTTACTATCAATTCTATAACTATTGTGAGCCAAAATGCCCACAAAATCTATTTCCTTTGCTGTTCCAAAAGTGTTTTTGCATAGTTAAGTGCATTTTTGTCTAAATTCGAACCACTAATCATACGAGCAATTTCTGTAATTTTTCCTGCATTATCAAGCAGAGTAATTTGTCCTTTATTATGCAAATCCTTACTAATGAGATAATGATTATCGCTAAGTAAGGGCATAAAGGGCTGATGCGAAATAGCAAAGATTTGATAACTTCTGGAGAGAAAAGCAAGCAGCTTTGCTACGCCCTCACTCTCTTCTCCACTCAAATTGGCATCAATTTCATCAAGAATGAGAATCCCTCTGCATTGTGCGCCATTCTTCTCCGTATCTCCTTTTGCAAGAACACACAGCATACTTAATCGCAAGCGATTATATTCACCCGAAGAAATATTATTCTTAGGAATAGAATCTAAGAAAATCTCTAAAGTGTCATAGCCATTTTCATGAAGATGATGCAATATGACGCTGCTTGCAAAATCCTCAATTACGTTTTGTAATTGTAAAGTGATTTTCTTAAGCCTCAAATCCTTGCCAAAGCTATTTAATTGTTTCTCAAATAACGAAATGAATTTGAGTCTTTGTTCATGCAAAGTCATTGCAATGCTATGTGCTTGTTGTGCAAGGTCATGATACTTTTTCTCTAATTGTGTTTTGTCAAAAGATATATTTTCATATTCTTTTAATTTTTCCCTTTGTGCCTCTAAATGCGCAAGGGCATTTTCCTCACTCCCATACTTACGGTTAATATCTGCTAGTTGCGACAAACGCTCCAACAAAGATTCAGGGTCTAACTCCAAATGCTCAAAGGTAGCCATGCCGCTCTCAATATGTTCCCTTGCCTCAATAATGGCAGATTCAAAAGAAGCTCTATCAATTTCTAAAAGCTCAAAAGCCTTATAAACAGAATCTAGGCTATCCAGAGTGTGTAATGCCATATTGCAATATTGCAAAATTTTTTCTTTTTTGCTTAAAAGCCTTTTTTCATGCAATAGCTTTTCATATTCCCCCGGACATGGGTGAATGCTTGTGATTTTATCAATTTCAAACTGTGCGAAATCTTTAAGTGTTTCTATATTGCGCTCTTTGGATTCTAATTCCTCCAAAGCACTCTTACACTCCTTAAGCTGAATAAAAATCTCTCTGTATTCAGACACAAGGCTTTTGTGCCTAGAATCCTTTTTTCCAATGAGATTATCAAACAGATTAAGCATAGATTTGCTTTCAAGCTCATTGGCATCTTTGACACTGATATACCGAATAAATTTTTTAGCAATTTCACTCAACTTTTTTTTAGAGAGAGATTGATGATTAAAAAAATAACGTGTGTTTTGTTTTTTGAGAATAGATACAATAGTCTCTCCTTGACTATCAATAAGCTCACTAGAAATTCCCCAATCTTCTAAATCAATACCAAATGTTTTAAAATCTATTTCAAGATTAATTTCAATCAGCTCTGCATTGGGTTCTTTCAAGCCAAAAGCACTTAAGATGGAATTGAAAAATACAGATTTTCCACTACCACTCACTCCGCTAATGACATTCAATCCAGCATGTGTGTAAAGCTCAAGATAAGAAAATGTAGGCGATTTATTAATCAAAATACGTTTAATCATGGATTATCCTAACTATATTGAATGCCTAAAATAATAACAAAAATCCCAAACTTCCAATTCAAACAAAAGAATAGGATTCCATACCGTGCCATTTAACCCTATAGAATTCGACAAACACCTTTCAAACCATTCATTCAACAACGAAAGGGTGAGACTATCCTGCTTACGCAAAGGATAAGGTTATCATTTTGTAAATTGCTATTAGAGATAAGTTCTAGCACCCCTATAAACTTTTTTCCAATAACTGCTATAAAGATTTGCCTTACGCACCTGTTTGCCCTTCCCTGGCGCATGGATAAATTGCCCATTGCCAACATAAATTCCCACATGATTGATTCTGTTTCCATTATTTGTAGTAAAAAAAACTAAATCACCTTGTTGCAACTTGGTTCTTAATACAAACTTACCCGTATTAAATTGGTCTTGAGAAACTCTAGGTAAATCCAAACCATTTAATCGATAAACAGCTCTTGTTAAACCGCTACAGTCAAAACCGCTAGAGGAAGTTCCTCCCCATTTATAGGGAGTCCCAATATAGCTATGCGCATGCTTTGCAATACTTAAGCGCACATCGTGAATTTTTACTTTCTGTGAAGTGTGCTTATTGATAACATAACTCTGTGGATAAACAATAAAAAAATCTTTGATTAATCCTTGCTTTTGATATTGATTGGCATGCGCCTTTGCAAGATTGGAATTTGCAAAGTTACCAAAACGCACCTTATATACTCCATTTTCTTTAAAGAAAAAGGCATCAAGCCCTTTTTTATTTAATGAATCTGCAAGATTCCCCGCATTCTGAAGTTTCCTAAAGCTACCTACTTGAATACTATAGGCGATATTATGAGCTTGATGCGATAGAGAATCCTGTCTTATTCCAGAATCTTTGCTGCCGTGTTTATTGGGCTTATTGCTAATGTGTGTTTGACTAGCATCAACACACATTATAAACAGACATGCGCAAAAGAGCTTCACAAGTAGGGTAAGGTTTTTTTGCATAATCTCTCTCTCTTGAGAAAATAAAGAGGCTATTATAATAGATTTTGATAAATTAAAATATCGCATTACTATGATGTGATTCTCTAAAAGCATAAACCTTGACTGCTGCTTCGCTATATTTTAGAAATACCCTTGTGCCTTCTCAAACAAGCTTGGTTATCCAAACAATCAAACATCTTAAACAAATCAAGAACAGCTAAGAGATTGCATCTTAACCTTTTTCTCAATCTATATTTTGCAAGCAGCGCATCGTTCAATACATCATTAATCAAGCTATTACAAAAAAGATGTCAGATAAAGCTCTAGGTTTTACATTTCTTAAGTAACACTCTAAGATTCATTTTGAAAAAAAGAGGGAGAATCTCACAATAATCAAAGCCTAGTTTATGATAAAATAGACATTAGCTAATCCAAAGGAACACCAAGATGCAACCAGATTATCAAGGTTTTGTAAAAGCTGCTAAAGCAATCTTTGACGATAGAATCCACACGGATTATTTGCGGCGATTTGCCTATGGGGCTGATGCGTCCTGCTATCGCTATATCCCTCAAGTCGTGGTGAGGGCAAAGGACGAAAAAGAGATTTGTCAGCTTTTTGAATGGAGTGCGCGCTTTAATGTCCCGCTTAGTTTTCGCGCTGCGGGGACGAGTCTAAGTGGGCAGGCGTGTAGTGAGGGCGTACTTGTGCTTGCTAATACTCATTGGCAGGACATAAAGCTTGTTTTCAAATCCCCGCAAGAGAGTGAATCTCAAGCCCTAGACACCTCGCAGGACTTCTCTCAAAGCTCTCCTCAAGCCCACACGTCTCATAGCCCTCTCACCGCATCCGCGCCCTCCCCAAGCAAGAAAGAGGCACATTCCCCAAGCCCTCTCCAATCACCTGCACCAAGCGCGGATTCTAACTCAATCCCGATACACTCTCCTCAATCGCCCGCTTTAAGCGCAGATTCTATCCCAAGCTCTCAAGGCTCTCACCGCTCCTCTCACAAGAACGATTCTAGTAAGGCACATCAGCATACCCCCCAAGCGCATACCTTGCAAGAAAGTGCAGATTCTGCTCCGACCCTAGCTTGCTGTGTCCCTACTCCCTCTCAAGAGAAGAGCAATTCCCTCCCTAGCCCCCAATCCATTTGGCTCTCTTGCGGGGTGATAGGCAGTGATGCGAATGCCGCCCTCAAGCCCTTTGGTAAAAAGATAGGACCAGACCCAGCGACTATCAATAATGCGATGATTGGCGGGATTTTCTCAAATAACTCAAGCGGTATGTGCTGTGGCGTGAAGCAAAATAGCTACAACACGATAAAATCCGTGCGCGTGATTTTGCGCGATGGCTTTGTGCTTGATACCAGCGATGAAAAAAGTTTAAGCGACTTTATATGCACGCACCAAGACTTAGTGCGTTCCCTGCTTGATTTGAGGGAGCAGATTCTCGCAGATGACACATTAGCCGCACTGATTAGGCGCAAATTCGCTATCAAAAACACGACAGGTTATAGTCTCAATGCCCTGCTTGATTTCGCTGATGTAAAAGAGATTCTCAATCATATCTTTATCGGTGCGGAGGGGACTTTGGGCTTTGTCTCACGCGTGGAGTATGAATGCGTGGAGGATTATGCCTTTAAAGCCTGCGCCCTGCTCTTTTATGAGAATCTTCTCACTGCCTCCAAGTCAGTGAAGATTCTCGCCCATAATGAATCCCTTGTGAGTGCGGCTGAAATGATGGATTATGGTTGTTTAAAGGCAGTAAGTGATTTAGAGGGTATCCCAGAGATTATTTTTCGTGCTAAAGAAGGGAATTGCGCCCTGCTTATCCAGCTTGAAGATTCTACCAAAGAGGGCTTAGAATCTAAAGTAAGTCATATCCAATCCGCTCTTAAAGCTGCCCCTAGCCTCTTTGGCGAGGAATTTAGCTATGATTCTAAGCAGCAAGAATCGTGGTGGAAAATCCGCAAGGGACTTTTACCGATTTCGGCTTCGACAAGGCGCAAGGGCAGCACGGTCATCACAGAGGATATATGCTTTGAGATTGAATCTTTTGGGCTAGGAATGGAGAAAATCACCGCTCTTTTTGAGAAATATCATTTTGAGGGCATTATTTTCGGACATGCCCTTTCAGGCAATGTGCATTTTATCATCACGCCGCTTTTGGGCGATAGCACAGAGAGGGAGAATTTCGCACATTTTATGGACGATATGGTGGATAGTGTGATTGCTCTAGGAGGCAGCACGAAGGCAGAGCACGGCACAGGGCGAATGATGTCGCCTTTTGTCGAGAGGGAATGGGGAGCAAAGGCATATCGTATCAATCGACAAATCAAAGCTATCTTTGACCCGCAAGGGCTGATTAATCCTGATGTGATTATCTGCGATGATCCCTCTATCCATTTACAGAATCTCAAACCCGCCAATGCCATTGAGGATTTTATCAATCAATGTATGGAATGCGGCTTTTGTGAGAAAGTTTGTCCCAGCAAGGATTTGACGCTTACCCCTAGACAAAGAATCGCCGTACGCAGAGAGATAGCAAGGCTAGAGGAATTAGAAGCAGCAGGACTTTTGGATAATCCAGCGGACGAAAACACCCTAAATCAAAGTGCGTATCCTACCCAAAAGCCCCAAATCCAAGCATCTACCTCTGCCGCAGATTCTCAACCTCGCCCCGCTTTAGAGACTGTGAATCCTCCTTTCTTCAAGGTAGCAGACGGTATCATTAACCGCGGCTATATATGGATACAAAAGGCACAAGAAACACTCCCCTTAGGATTCCAAAAAACACAAGAGAATCGCCCCCTCTCTCAAAAAGAGATTCTCAAAGAACTCAAAAAAGGCTATCGTTATTTGGGCGTAGAAACCTGTGCTACTTGCTCAATGTGCGCTTCTTTATGCCCCTTAGAGATTGACACTGCAAAAATCGTCTCCGCTTTCAAATACGCACAAAGTGGCTTTGTCGCTAAAAAGGCGGCGAGTCATCTTGCCACAAATCTACCCCGCACGATAAAATGGGCGCATAAAGCGATAAAAGTCGCTAATGCGGGTAACAAATATTTGGGTACAACGATAACAGGCTTGCTTAGCAGAGGTGCGCATAAAGCCCTAAACACGCCTATCGTGCCGCGCTTTATGCCTCAATCCAACACCTATGCTCTTAGTCCCAAAATATCGCCTAAAAACACGGGCAGTGTGATTTACTTCAGCACCTGTATCAATCGTCTCTTTGCCCCTTCGCTGAAAATGCCCGATAAACGTCCGATTCAAGAGGTGTTTGAAAGCGTGTGTCATAAGGCAGGAGTGAATGTCCTCTACCCACAGAATCTTGATAGTCTGTGTTGCGGCAAGGCGTTTAAGGATTATCCAAAGGTTTCTAGTGAGCTAGCTTATGAGGCTTACAAGGAGCTTGTGATTAGTGCGAAGCAGGACAAGCTTGATGTAGTCTGCGACCATAGTGCTTGCAGCTATGAGCTAGTAAAGCGGGTGGTGGAGTTTGCAAAACATAGCGGTTTGTCTGTCAAGATTTATGATATGCCCCAATACCTTGCAGAAGTGCTTTTAGCAAAGCTCTCTATCCAGCCCTTAGAGGAGAATATCGGGCTGTATGCGATGTGTGCGACTAAGAGGGGGAAATGGAGCGACACGCTTTATGAGGTGGCTAAAGCCTGCACGAAAGGAGAAGTCATCATTCATCACAAAACGGAGTGCTGTGGCTTCGCAGGAAACAAGGGATTCACTACGCCCGAATTGAATGAAAGCGCGCTAGGTGCATTCAAGAGATTCTATGCGGGACTCTCTAGCAAGAAGATAGCACGTGGATATGGTAGCTCAAGCACTTGCGAGATAGGCTTAAGCGAGCAAAGTGGCTTTGGCTGGCAAAATGTGGTTTATCTTGTGGATAGATGCAGCAAGTAGCACAAAGGCAGAATCTACACCTTGCCATTTCGAGACTTGGAAAATAAGTTGTAGCAATCCATAGAGCTATTAGGCAGGGATAATTTACTATTAGATTTTACATGAGCAAATCATGTGTCCCAACTTGCAAACCTAGAATCTAGTCCATACTCTCTAAGGGTTATATGTTTGAAGAATCGCCTTACAATTCTCAAGGAAATACCATACAAGTAAATACTTCTGTAAATATTCACTTATTAAAATCAATAGATGAAGTGGATTTGAGAACGTGAAAAAATCACTAAAATTTTCACGCACACGCGAAGTGTGTTTCGCCCTACCTAAGCAAACACACATCATCAAATGCAGTATGCTCACAAACACAGAATCTCTGGTTCTAGTTGTATCGTTATAGCAGAAATCAGAATCGACAAGAGTGAGTAATTACTTGCTCTTGCAAACCCACAAGCATATTATAAGCATATAGTTGGTTTTTTATAACAGACCTTAGGAAATCTTTGTAAGTCATTAAAGCGAAGATTCTATGAGAAACAATAAGGACTTTTTTTCTTCTAAAATTGATAGATGAGTTGCACAAATACTTATCCATACTTTCAATATAAGTTGAAATCTCTCTGTGAATTGATTGCTTGGCTTTGCCTTGCAATAATAAAACATTGGCGTTTGGAAGTGTATTCCTCAATCAATATAGCAAGACTCATGCAAACACTGAATCAAACTGCTCATTACATGACACAGAATGGCTGAATACATTCCCTTAAGCCACTACACAAGCCTCTTAGGGTTAAAGTGTGCTTGTGTAACATGGCACAGACCTGCCAACAAAGACAAGTTACCCAAACCTGTAATTCACTGCTTGTAAATCTCAAGTCTCCTCCTTTCCTATGCGAAGGAATTGGTATGCCATAAGAATCCAAATTCTAGGACTTTCATTACAAAAGATTCACAGAGTTTTTAAGAATCTCTATAATTTCCCTTATGCAATTACAGATATGAACTTACTTTACTAAGAAGCACAAATCCCCCTTTGCTTTTGCAAACGAAAGAATATAGCTTAAAGATTATGGCTTAACAAGATTCTTTAGCAATGAATGGTTAAGCGCATTCTAGGCTATTGTCTTAAACACCTTGTCTTGCAATGACAAAATAAATGGGATTCTAGATTCTTGGTTTGCCATTAATAAAAAGATTGAGGATGCCCACAAGTAAGGAATTTTAACCATGCAAATATAGAAATGAATAGAGCCAATAGACATGATATTGAGGTTATCAATTGCTAAGTGGAAGTTTGAAAATTTAGGATTTAGAGTTGTAAAAACCTTATGAAATTCAAATCTTTATTCGCTCTGAATACACCTATGTAATTCCATTCACATAGTAGTTACGGCAAAGCACTGCTTATTTACAATCGTTTGTTGATTTCTACTTAAATTATTAGCTTCCAATAGACATAAATCGTGTCTGATAACTCTGTTGTATGACATTCCTTATAACAACATCGTTATGCTTATTTTCTGCTTGGAAACTTATACATTATTCAATCTTATTCCTTAGCTAACTCAAACGGAGTGTTTCGGGCATAAAGTTTAATGCTTGTCGCATATACTTCCCTAGCTAATGTAGATAACTTATCCTCCAAACATCATATCCAGAGTTAAGTAGCAGTCTAGCTAACCTCCTATTATCAATAGATTGACTTATGGTATTTAAAACATAAATAACAACTTTTTTTATGTAAAAACTACTTTTTATGTAATTAGTTATGCCACATTCTATAAAAATATTCAAATCCTCTGACGTAACTTGAAATATTGTGATTGGTGATTATTGTTAGAATCAACTAAAAAGTTCTTAGCGTCATTACTTTTTGTTCTCATTATGCCACAGTTATTTCCTCTCCTGAGAGCGTATCCACTCTAGCCAGAATACTCTGATAACACACAAGACGCGCTGTGCCTATTGGTGATGATTCCATGTTTGTTACAGCAACAACCAAAGAACTATTCCTAATATTGTCATTGTTTTATTATCCTCTTATTCCTCCTTTGTTTTTTACGCCCAATAATACCCCACTCAACAGAGCTATGTTGATATTATAAGCGGGGTTGTTAGATGGCACGGGCAACAATATTGCCAGATATAAACTACCTCTATGAACACTAGGTGCAATGCTTAAAATAACGGCTTTCACGCTAAGTGAATAAGTTTTTAGTGTTTATAGACTTCTTAATGCTGCCATTTTCTTTTGTTGAATGCCACATCGATACTTAATGAAATTTAGTTTTAGCTTGCAGGGGACTTTTAACTTAACCTAAAAGCTTATATCCATAAATTGAAGAAAAGTAAGGTAAGCTATGTAAGAGATTCTAAATTCTAAGAGAATACTTCTGCTTTTAAACCCGCTTATCCTCTATCAGCGATACTCAATTTGATGTTTTTGTTTTATCAAATGAGGCAAGATTAAATGAAGTGAGAATGCAAAACGAGATTCTAAAATCTAAATAATAGCAATTCTACTTTCTTCTGCTTGTGTTTATTGATGTAGAGATGATTTGAATCTTCTTTAGAAATAAAAGTTTAAAATAGAGATTATATATTTCATTCCCAATCTTATCATAGGATTTTTATAGTTTTATGTATCGATTGATAAATTCTATTGGAAAATCCCTCTTACTATTCAAGCATTCTTGCATCTTATTTTCTCCTCCCCGGTCTCCATATTTAGATCTTGCATTCATTCTCAACAATTAATATTAGCAATGTCGTGTCGTTCGCTCAGTATAGCTTGAAAGCAGTTTTGCATCTCCCTCTAAGAAAATATTTTACATTGTATTTCATTGCATGCAGTCATCATCACAATCCGCATTGTTTCAAAACCTCTCACTAAAATATTCACAATTTTAAGAACAACATTTCTTTCAAAACACAGAGATCTTCTCAAGACACATTTATAACATAGAATTTAAGATGAAGTAAAAATAAAGTGTGAAATATTTTTTGCATTTTTAGTACAATCTTGCTTTCTCTCCTTGCATTATGTTTCTTCACAACCTTAACTGCATACAAAATGAATAATGTTCTCTTTTAGAATCGCTTGCGTGAAGTTATCGAGCTTTTTGAATCTAAATGCTGTATGTGTTTAGACGTCTTCAAATTAATATTTAAGAGTCTGCAATCTTTCTGAAATAGGGTGCTTAGAACACTTGAAGTTCTGCTACATATTTCGTGCGCATATCAAATCCAGCAAACAAGTGTCTGTCCTTCTCTTGGTTTCTGCGACCATGATGAACCTTAAAGTCTGAATCTAGCTCACTTTGCTTAAGTGCGTATCTGCACGCTCATTGTGTAGAATGTATAAAAAAGCGTATAACACACAAACTAAGCAACACAGAAG
>NZ_NXLP01000084.1:0-4746 GCF_003364125.1 Helicobacter sp. MIT 14-3879 | reverse complement strand
CTCATGGAATATCAATGAGATATTAGTCTTTGTTTCATTAAGGCAGAACATGAAGCAAACTTTATTGCTCTAGCACTACAAGCTTGTTGTTAGAATAAAGCATTCTTAGCTTGAGAGAGAATCTACATGACTGTATCTTTCATTGATAATTCTCATAAGACTATTGCCCTTCATGCTTATTGACATAAATAATCCTACAAGAATCTTAACACTTCACGCAGCAAGTCGCTTAAGCTCTAAAGTTATCTTACTGCTTGTATTAGCTCTGTGAAAGTACACGAGCCTGCCAAAAGATTCCAAGATTAAATCAATCTATGTGTAATAGAATCTATGCTTAAGTGCTTTCTCTCATCAAGGGATTTATCCCCCTCTAATCTCTTGCATGTTGGAATCTTCCTTTCTCTAATCCCTTAATTTTTTAATCCTCACCAACACAAGATATTGCTTTAGGAAATATTGAGGCTAGGAATGTCATTTTAGCTTTGCTATTATTTTATGGGAAATGTTTTAAGAAATATAGCCTATAATAATAAAATATTATTATACAACAACTTAAAAGCAAGGAGATTCCCTATGTATGCCAGCAATGTTCTTAATCGTCTCAAAACACAATTCCCCACACAAACGCTGTTTCATCAAGCGTTGGAAGAAGTATTTGAATCTCTTAAGCCTGCTCTTGACAAAAACAAGAAATATGAAAAATATGCTATCCTTGAGCGTTTAGCCCTCCCTGATAGAGAAATCCACTTTCGTGTAAGCTGGGTAGATGATAAGGGTAAAATCCAAACCAATCGTGGTTATCGTATTGAATTTAATTCTGCCATTGGACCTTATAAAGGGGGATTACGCTTTCATCCTAGTGTGAATGAGGGCGTGATAAAATTTCTAGGCTTTGAGCAGATTCTCAAAAATTCTCTCACCACCCTTGCAATGGGTGGAGCTAAAGGTGGAAGCGACTTTGACCCTAAGGGGAAAAGTGAGGGGGAGATTATGCGGTTTTGTCAAGCCTTTATGAATGAGCTTTATCGCCATATTGGAGCAACAACTGATGTCCCTGCAGGTGATATTGGCGTGGGTAGCAGAGAGATAGGCTATCTCTTTGGACAATACAAGAAACTCACCAATTGCTTTGAGGGCGTCTTAACAGGCAAATCTCTAGCATGGGGTGGCAGTCTTGTGCGCACTGAAGCCACAGGCTATGGTTGTGTGTATTTCGCTCAAGAAATGCTCAAATCACGCAATGAAAGTCTTGAAGGCAAAGTATGCACTGTCTCTGGAGCAGGCAATGTTGCCATTTACACAGTGGAAAAGCTCTTGCAACTCGGTGCAAAGCCTGTAACAGTAAGTGATTCTCAAGGTATGATTTATGATAAAGAAGGCATTAATTTGGAGTTGTTAAAGGAGATTAAGGAAGTCAGACGTGCTTCACTCACAGAATATGCACAAAACAAACCAAGCACTCAATACACTCCCATCAGTGATTATCCTGCAGGGAGCAATGCAGTGTGGTCAATCCCCTGCTTTGCAGCCTTCCCTAGCGCAACACAAAACGAACTCAATGAGCAAGACGCTAAGAATCTCCTCCAAAATGGTTGCAAATGCGTGAGTGAGGGTGCAAATATGCCCTCTACGATTGAAGCAGTGCGTCAGTTTATTAAGGCAAAAATTTGCTATGGTCCGGGCAAGGCTGCTAATGCAGGGGGCGTGGCTGTGAGTGGGCTAGAAATGGCGCAAAATGCAAGTATGAATGCGTGGAGCTTTGAAATCGTAGATAAGCATTTGCATAGCATTATGGAAAATATCTTTCATAATGTCAGTCAAACTGCACAAGAATTTGGCGAACCTACCAATTTTGTGCTAGGAGCAAATATCGCAGGATTCAGAAAGGTTGCAGAAGCGATGATTGACCAAGGCGTGATTTAATCCTCGCTTTTGAATATAAGAGAAATCTAGTCTTTTTGGCTGACTTTGAAAGTCAAGGAAATTCTCCCTCAAAGAGACAAATGGAAAGTTCTTTTTTGCTAGAAATGCAAAGCTTTGAAAGCTAAAGCAGGTATAGAATCTCTTTAGTTTATAGGCAATCTTTTCTCTTAACAGAGAGAGGGAGCAGAAAGAGAAAAAGAACAGAGAAAGTTCTTTTTACTAGAGAGGGTAATCTCACATATCTCTAGCCTTTAAAGCGATTAAAATAAAGAGAGAAAGCGAAAGAATAGAAAGAATAGAAAGAATAGAAAGAATAGAAAGAATAGAAAGAATAGAAAGAGAGAGAAAATGACAACAAGAAGTTTTAAGCTTTGCAGATATAGAGGTTTTAGGTAAGAGGATTTAAACAATTTGTAGATTCTATACTTGCTAAAGCTGGAGTATTGCAAACTGAATCAATTGCAAGTATTAAACAGCTTGCAGATTCTATACTTGTTAAAGCTCTCACAACACAAATAATCCTATCATGTAAAGCTTTAGAATCAAAGAGCAAAAACCCTATTACAATCCCTATTAAACAACTTGTAGATTCTATACTTGCTAAAGCCAATTAAATCTGTGGGTATGTCCTCAATATTATTAAACAACTTATAGAATCTCTTTAGTTTATAGGCTAAAAAAGAATTAATGCAAAGCTTTAAAGCTAAAGCAGGTATAGAATCTCTTTAGTTTATAGGCAATCTTTTCTCTTATTTGTCTCTTTGAGAATCTAAAGCTTTGTTCAAACTTTATAATGAGATTAAAATATAGAATCATGCAGAATCTAAGATTCTATCATTAAGAGATTCAGAGTGCAGAAAGAGATTCTTCGCTTTGACTACGTTTAAAGCTTAGAATGACAAGCTTGAGTATTCAGAGATACTTCGGCTAAAGCCTTTAGGAATGACAAGAAAAGGAGTCTTAATATAACAAAGGGAGATACTTCGCTTAAGTAATGACAACTGCTCTTACCTAATACTTGTAAATAGGATAAGGTAACTACATTGCAGATAAGACAAATAAGGATTCTTGTCGTTACTCAAGAATCTATTTTTTCTTCTGTCATTTTGAAGTCTTGCATAGCAAGACTGAATAATCTAGCAATCCTTGTCATTCTTAGCTTGCTTTAGCAAAGCGAAGAATCTCTTCTACTAGATTCTAAAAGAGCAAAGAATCTCAAACTACGCTTAAAGCTTAAGTATGATAAAGAGAGATACTTCATATTCGTTTTACAAAGCTTTAGAATGACAAGATTAAGAATCTTGGGATACTTCACATTTGCTTAAGTAAGACAAACAAATGCCTTTGTGTTGTAGATGTGCCACTAATTCATAGGAATACTCTTGGCAGTAAGGCATTTCTCTCTTCTTTTGATTCAGAAAGAGAGATTTGTGCATAAAAGAGAGAGGTGGCAAGGTCATTAAGAACTAACCTTCATGATATGCTTTGATTCTCCCCTATAATGCCCTATTGCAATGCTAGACATGACTTGATAGGCTTTAAATGTGTGGGGGTATCCTTTATGAATGATAGAACACCAAGAAGCACTGCTTTGAGGTAGCAAATTACAAATCAATTATTTGGAATCTTTAAGGCTTGCATATAGAGATTGTATTCTAATCACAAATTTGATGTCAATAATACTCACAAAGAATAATTACAACGTTATTCGCAAGCGAGAACAAGCGAAAAAGCAAAGAAATTTTTACACGCATATTTTGCTTGATTCTTCTGATGTTATTTGAAACTATTATCAATAAACTGCTCTCTGATAGTATTTTAATTTCTAATTCAATACAACTGCCAACTTTCACCTACCTCATCAAGATACTTTATTGAAAAATAAGTGGAGTAATTATCCTTGACGTTATATTCATCATAGAGATTCTCTGTATAAAAAATTTGCCAACGATTTGTAGGTGTTGCACTCAAACATGTGCGTCAATATTATATCTTTGGTCTATCTTATTCATTAAAGGAATAAATCTCTACCTCACAGCCAACAAAGCGACATAAATAACTTTTAAACTTTAGATGGATTGTGTAGTTGAAAGCCTATTAAAGTATGTATATCTTTACATAGCAAACATGAGCGAGCCTATTTTCGCCATTCTTTGTAAATGTGTTACGCGGTTTGTTTGCATATATAATGGCGATTGCTTCTCCTTGAATTGTTTTAAACCTTGTGTTAAAGCAAAATTTACCCCTCCCTCCCTAACTTGTTTAAGTAAATGAAACCTTAAGCAATGCTTTGAACATCTCTAAACTGCGATTAATTTCTTTAATGTACTCTTTGGATAACCTCACCCAAAACTGCGCTTGCAATGATAAAATCTACAATTAACTCGCGTAATTGTAAAGTAGCCAACGCTCTTAAGATATTAATAAAACTCTTATTGATATTGAGTTGTCTTAATTAGCCAATTTTACTTCCGTTTTTTCTCGCGCATTCTACTCCCAAAATACTTAGTCCTTCATTATCTTTACACGCAAGGAGCATACCCTCACTGGTTACACCCATAAATTTAGTAGGCTTAAGATTGGTTAAAATGCAAACTTGCTTGCCAATTAAACTTTCACACTCATAAAATTCGGCAATACCTGCAACAATCTGTCTTTCTTTTGGTTCTCCTATATCTACTTTGAGTTTAAGTAATTTATGGCTTTTGGTAATCTTATTAGCCTCCCCCCCCCCCCCCCCCCCCCCCCCCCCCCCCCCCCCCCCCCCCCCCCCCCCCCCCCCCCCCCCCCCCCCCCCCCCCCCCCCCCCCCCCCCCCCCCCCC
>NZ_NXLP01000015.1:0-32515 GCF_003364125.1 Helicobacter sp. MIT 14-3879 | reverse complement strand
GCCCACGACTTTAGACTAACGCTAGAGCGGGATGATAGGAGTAGGCTTCCTATACTATCAGAGTTTGCATACAATATAGAGTTTATATCAATATGTTATATTATCATTAACAATATATTTATAATATGTTATATTTATAATAATATATTATAATGTATCATATATTTATAATAAAATATATTTATTTTAATTACTTATAATTTTTTATTCTGTTAGTTTTTTAAGTAGAAGTTATTATATTGATAGTGTAAATTAATTTATAATATATTGTAAAGAATAATATATTTTTAGTTAAATTATATTTATAATTGAATTTTGTAATACCTAAAAATCGATTTAGAGAACAAAAAAGCATTTAATTTATACTTCCATATAGTTGATATAAAAAAAGCATTTATAGACTTATTTTGTTGTAAATTTAATATAAATATTATTAATAATAGATATTTTATTAATTTTTATTTTTTTAAGGTTAAGTTGAGTCTATAATACTAAAGTTTTGTATTATTTTGTTTAAGAAATCTGTGAAATTTATACTTTTGAATGAAAAGTTTTATATTTTATATTGTTATATATGTTGTATATAATAACAATAAAAGAAATTTTGTTTAAAAATCTTTTAAAAATATCGTAATTTAGGCACTTCTAGCTTTTCTTAATCATAACCTGTGCGGTTATATATCATAACCTGTGCGGTTATATATCATAACCTGTGCGGTTATATATAAGCTATTTTTAAGTCTATTTAAGCTCTTTTTAAATTTTGGCTTAAGGTTAGAATATAACTTTAAAAAGTTATGAAAAATACTTAAAATAATCTTATTTATAATATTTATATGTTATAATTTCATAATTTAAAAATTATAACATTAATTAGGATAAATAAATGGATACTGGTAATTTTAAAATTTTACAGAGACAAACTTCTAATATTAATTTAGAAACAGGTGAAGTTAATGTTAGTGAGGAAGTTTTAAGATTAAAAACAAAAAAAAGAGAAAAATTTATGCTTCTTTATGTTGAAAATTTTAATCTTATTATTAATCTTAGAAAAAAAACACAAGAAGTTTTAGCATTGATATTAACAAAAAAAGTAACCTATGGAACAAATGAAGTGGTTTTAGATTCTCCTTTTAGGGCAGAACTTTCACAGAGACTTGAAACAAGCAGACAAGTAATTGCAAATACTATTGCTGAACTTGTTGAAAAAAAAATATTAAAGCGTGAAAAAAAGCTTGGAGGTTATATTTATCATCTTAATCCATATATATTTGGACAAGGTGAATGGAATACTATTGAAAAGCAAAGGCAACAATTTACAATAGATTACGATTTTGTAAATATGACTGCTAAAAAAGAAATAAAAACAATTACTGCTTATGAAGGACTTCCTAATAAAGAAAATATACAAGTCATCAGTAGAGAACAATATACAGATGAGGCTGGTATTAAACATCATAATGTTTTAGTTGAAGATAAGAAAGAAAATAATACAAATATTAAATCCACTAATAATTTGATAGCTAATCAATCTGAAAATGTTGATTTTGATAAAGAAATAAAAAATATTAGTTTTGAAGAAAAAAAAATAGAGCTTGAAATTTTAAGAGAAAAAAATAGAGAGCTTGAACTAAAAAATAAAAATATTGAACTTGAGAATGAAAGAATGAGATTAACTAATGGAACTTTATTTTAGGAGCATTAATGGAACAAAAACTAGGCAAGAAAGGTTGGATAAAAACAGGTTATGTTGATAGACTTATACAAACACAAAATAATGATACACACACAAGAGGTAAGAAAGTCAAAACTACAATAACACATAATGCTATATTCTTTTTAAAATGGGGTAATGAAACTACAAAAATAGAATTAAATTCTTATTCTCCTATGCAATTTGAAAATGGAGATTTAGTAAGTGTATTTGGTATAGGTAATAGCATCGCTTTTTGCCATAATTATAATATAAAGGATAAGATTGTTATTAATAGAAGGTATTTCTTTTGGAGTATGGTAATATTGTCTATTATCTTATTTTATTTTAGTATTAAGCATTTATCTACACCATATAATCAAAATGTCTTAGTATTTATTTGGGTATTAATAACTTTATTTTTTTGGGGTTGGGCTATTATATCTATAATTAAAGAAAACAGACTTGGCAAGAAAGCTGATTATTATATAGCAAGCTTTGAACATACACTAAATAAACTTGAAGATTCTAAAGATTCTATGGATTATAAAGAATTAGAGAAACATTTATTGGCTGGATTGGAATCAAATAGATAAATTTAGTAAAAATAGTATAAATTTTATTTATGCAAATTTATGTAAATTTTGCATAAATAATGTTATAATTGCTTAATTTAATATTAAGAAGGGTTTTAGTGGGTTTTGCTATTTTGCTTAGTCTTTTTGTATTATTTTTTTGGTTCTATTACAGAAATCAACGCTCTAGGAGAGACCTTGCTTATATTATTTTTTTAATATCTATGTTAATTATATGGGTTACTTATTTTTTTGTAAAAGATTATTATTTAGACGATAAAAAAGACTTAATTTTTTTATCCTCACTTGTTGCTTTTGTGTTATTATTTTATTATTTAAAAAATTTATTGTCTTCTGTTCCGCTAAATATCATTGCTAAACAAGAGTCTTATTGGGATATTAGTGCTAGTAAAATTGTTAATTTTTTTGCATATCGTAAAGATTATAAGAAAAAACGAATAGATATAAATATTAATGAATTACAACAATCTTGGATAAGACAATTTAATAATAATGAAATATATCTAAGTGCTAATTTCTTTTTAGATTATGAGAATCTTACATTAACAAAAATTAAAAATATAAAAGAATTATCTTCGTATCCACTTTATGAAATGATATTTATCAGATTATCTAAAGTAATTAATGATAAAGAACTTAAGCTTAATTATGATGATTTATTATTAAAGAATGATTTTATAGCTGAATATTTTTTAATGGAACTATGGGAAACTTATACAAAAGATATTAATATCGGTATAGCTTCATTAATTTTAAAAGCAAATAGAAATATTGAGAAAGAATTGATATCGGCATTAGATAATTTAGATTTAAATAGTGTTAAAAGAAATGGTGCAGGGCTTTATTATTCATATATGAAATTTAAGAATAAATTACCAATATTACAAGAACAAGATTTGTTTAAAGTTAATGTTGATTCTAAATATGAGGATTTTTAAGTGATACATCAACAACTTCAAGAGCTTACATATTCCATTAAACAAGATAGTTTTTTTGATTTAGTAATAAATGATATAGCCGTTAAAAATACTTTATTTGCATTTTGTATTATTGGAGCTTTTGCTTGCTTCTTTAATAATTTTTATTTAGTATTAACAATGATGATATTTGTTGTTACTGCAATATGTGCTTTATATCTATCCCCAAAAAGCATTAATAAACAAGGAAATAATATTATAGAAAATCAACCAAATAACAAATATATGTTAAATATAGGCACAGAAATTAAAAAGTTTTATGGAGATGCGGTTAAGTCAAGTAAAAAACAAGATAATAAAATTGCACCTATTTTATTAGATGCGGAGAAAATAAAGAGGCACGGCTTAATTATTGCTACTATTGGTGCTGGAAAATCTGTATTAATGAAAGGATTAACTGAACAAATTGCACAGCTTGGCGGTGGTTGCTGTGTAATTGATGGTAAAGGGACAGCAGAATTTGCAAAAGAAATATTTGGAATTGCTTCAGCTTATGGTAGAGAAGCAGATTTTATTTATTTGAATTTTTTAGATATGAATAATACTCACACTATCAACCCTTTATTGAGTGGTGATGCTTTAGCTTTAAGTGAAATATTAAACTCTTTACTAGACGGAGAAGAAAATGAATGGAAATCTAAACAAAAAGAGTTTATGGAAATAGTTTTAAAATTACTTGTATATAAAAGAGATAATGAAAATTTACCAATAGATTTTTCAATTTTAAGTCAATATATGAGTTTTTCTAAAATATTAAATGAAATGATTAATTATAGGCAACAAATTTATAAAAGTGTTATTTTAGATGATTTAGTAATATATACATCTACTACTATTGATATGGGTTATGAAGAGTTTTTAAATGCTAGTGAAGATTATATAATGGAAAAATATCAATTAGCAGAAAAGAATCAAGCACAAGGCATTTATGATGTTGGAATGGCAGTCCAGCAATGGAGAAGTATTATTATTAAATTAAAATCTAATTATGGGCGTATTTTTAATACACAGACACCTGATATTTCAATGTGGGAGATAGTTCAAAGAAATAAAATATTATTTGTTACACTTCCAACAATGGCAAGTGATGTAACACCTAGATATCTAGGTAAGCTGATATTAGGATTATTTAAAGCAGTGGCAGACCAAAAGGCTAGATTTGCAAAAGAGCCAGAAATACCATTTGTTATTCTTGCAGATGAAGTGGGTAGTTATATGCCAGAGGGTTTTGCAAGGTTAATGAGTAAATCAAGGGCTTTAGGAATCAGTGTATTTCCTATATTTCAAAGTTTTTCTCAAATTGATATAGTTGGTAAATTATTGGGCGGGGAATCTAGCGAAAGAAAAGAGCTTGTAGATGTGATAGGAACACATATTATTATGAAATCAATGAGTCCAGAGGCAAGCGATTATTATTCTAAGTTTGTTAAGAAAACAAAATATTTAGAAAAGTCTTATTCTATCAAAAGAGATTTTGTAGATTCTGCTATGGGTGCGGAACAAAGTTATAGTATAAGAGAAGAAGACGCTATTTTGCATAGTGAGGTTACGGCTATGAATAATGGTGAAATGATGATTATTTTAGATGGTGAATTATATCGTGCCATAGCTCAAGCAGAATCCTCTTTATTAAACTATGGAAAAAAGATTACTTATGATGGTAAAAATATTAATACTCCACTTCCAATTTCTAAATATATGCCAAAGTTAGATTTTTTTAAAATGATGAGAGAATATGAAAATTATAAATTAAAAAAGGAAGTAGCATAATGAGTGAAACAATGCAAGATTTAAATGATACAGAACAAATTGCAAAATACATTATTAATTTGCAAGATGATTTAGAAAATATAGCTTTGTATTTAAAAGAAGTTATGGACAAAGTAGAAATTTTAGAAAAGAATAAACAACAATCTAATCAAATTCAAATTCCCCAAAATATCAATTTTGATTATATAAAGGCTTTGGTAGAATCTGATACAATAGAAAGAGAAAATAAAATGAAAGAAACTATTACACAAAATGTTTTGAAAAATATACCAACGCAAAAAAATAATCAAAGTTTTATTAATATTATTATTTTTACATTACTTCTTGTATGTTTATATTTATGTTTTAAAGGATAGAATATTGGAAAATACAATAGATTCAAATATTTTTTCTGATGAAATAGCTAAAAATATTATCCAAAATTTAGCTAAAAATAAAAATTTAGCTTATGATTTAAATCCAAAGGCTGATATATTAAAATTAATTATAGACTTTTCAAATCCTATAAAAACGCCTCTTTTTGAAACTAAAATTAATATGGATAAATTATTAAATCATTTAGCAGAAAAAAAAGATGTTTCAAGACGCTTGGAATACATAAATCTTATAAAACCTACTTTAGAGCAACCACTCTTTATTAGCAAAGATAATGATAGATATAAATTTGTTAAAACTTTTATAGACAATGATAAAGTTATTAAGTTTTTGAGTGTAATAGAAGATGATAAAGGTAATTTTATTGGTATTACAGCAACACCTATAAAGAATACTGATTTAAAAAACTTATTGAAAGGAAATATAGTTTGGGGTGGGGACACACTCTCGGCTTTAAGCACCCCACAAATAGCTAAACAAGAAGCCGAAGCTACAAGTAAAATTATAAGACAAAAAAGTATTAAAAGTCAAATTTCTTCTAATGAGTATAAAGTATCACAATCTATTAATCGTAAAGGTTTTATTAACTTAATAGCTAAAAGTAAAAGAGAGAATTTAGATTATCTTAAAAAATTAGCAAAACATAAAAATAAGAACAATGTTAAATCATCTAGCCATATAGATTCTAATGATACATTGTCTATTAAATCAGCTTTAGCAATATTATTAGATATGATGAAAGGGATTAAAAAAAGTCTTGATGAATATAAAGATTTTAAAGAATTTAATAAGCAAAAAGAAGTCAATGAGTTACAATCTAATATTAAACAAGAATTAAAAGTTAATCAAAATTATAAAAAAGAATTAGATAGAATAGAATCTGGTATAAGAAAACAAAATAAAACCAATGATGCTAACTTTACTAGAAATAATCAGCGATTAAGGCATAAGCAATGATACAAGCAGCTAGAAATTCAGACTCTCAAAGTTTTTTAAGAGAAGCACAAGAAGCATTGTTACTTTTTAATAATTTATCTGCACAGCAATTATTTGAAGAAAAAATTGCTAATATGATAGAAAAAAGAGCGAATCCAGAAATAACCTATACAGGTGCAAAAGAATTAAGAGAAAATATTTTAGCCTATTTAGAACAGAATGGAGAACCTAAAACTGCTAATATTTGGGCTAGAAAATTAAAAATTAATAGAGAAGCCATTAATAGTCTTAAAGATGAGATTTTTAGAAGATTAAAAGAACATAAAATTGAAGGTGTAGTAGAAATTCATTTGCAGGATAGAGAGGTTAATTCCTCACATATTCAGTTTGTAGGCAATAATGTTGAGTTAGCACAGGCAATAATTGCAAATGCTATTGTTAAAAGTGGATATGAAGATAATATAGATTCTGCAATTAATAAAAATGCAATACCAGCTTATAGCACACTAGAAACTAAATATCTTCCTAGAAAACAATCAATTGTTGAAGAAATAAAAGCAATTGAAAATTATGAAAATAAAAGAAAAGAGATTTTAAAAGCAAAAGAACAACAAAAAGAAAGAATAAAAGATTTATTTAAAAGTATTGAATTAAGAGCAAATGCTTTTAGAAATATGTTAAAAAGCTTTGAACCTATTTCAGCACATAAACAGAAAGAAAGTAGATTGGAAAAAATAAGAAATATAAAATCACAAAGCACAAAAGAATTAGAAAAATCTTATCAAAAAAGGAAACAAAGATGATAAAACTAACTCATAATAAAGCACAATTAGGAGATATTCATATATCTGATTTATATCAAACACCAATATCTACTTTTGGTAATTTTTGGAGTGGAAGCAGAGAAGATTATGATGAATATTTAAAGAATTATAATTTAAATATTAACTATAGTAATGTAACAAATTTAGAGCAATTACATAGTGTAGTTTCACAAAATTTTATTGGATTTGAGAAAGCAATAAATAGAAGTATAGGGCAATTTAATTTTTTACTCCGTTCATCATTAAAACCTAGAAATCTCCCACCATTAGAGTTAGAAGATTATATGAAACTAGAAATTGATTTAAGTGAAGAGTCTCCTGATATAAAGCAATCTATGAAAGAAAAGTTTATATCTAGCTCTAGTAGAAGTTTTATAGATTTTAGAAATATTATTGATGATAAGCTTGTGTTTATTTATAATAGGCGAGGTGCTATTAATGAAGGTGATAGGATAGCAATATGTAAAGCAAAGCCATCAATTACTTTAAAAGACAATTTTAAAGCTGCAAAGGATAATAATTTTATCATTTCTGGTTTATTAAAAGATATTGCTTTAAAAGATACAACATTTATCTTTACTTATGTGGCTGGTAATGATATTAAAGAGTTAAAAGCAGAATCTAATGATATTTTAGATATTGCAAAACTTAAAGAAGAAAATAATACCAATCAAACTATATCTCAAAATGAAATTAATATTATAGAAACTGCTAAAAAAGAAATAAAAGAGGAACAATCACAAAATAGACAATCTTTAAAAGCGGATTCTATATATAGTGAGATTACTAAAGAAACAAGCAGCCAAATAGAATTAAAAGAAAGTATAGATTCTACTATAAAAGATTATGAGGCAAAAGAATTAGAGAAATTAAAGATGAGATTATCAAAAAGCAAAGAACTTGCTGTTGATATTTATAAAGAATTAAGGAATAAAATTGAAAATCATAATGGAATCTTAGAATCTTTAAATATTTTAAAACAAAAATATAGAGAAGAACACGCAGTCAATCTAGCAAGTATCTATTTAGGTAAAGATTTATTAGATGTCATACAAAAAGATAACCTAATTAATAATTTAAAAAATACTATAAAGCAACAAGAGGAATATTTATCCAAAAAAGATATTGAAATTTCAAAAAGAGAAGATACTCTATATTCACTTCGTTCTACATTAAGCCAAAAAGAAAATGATATAAGTCTTTTAAAAGAAGAAATGGAAAATACAATTAATGATTTAAATAATCAAACAAAACTTACTATCCAAGAGCTAAATAAATCTTACGAAGAACAAAAAGATTTGCTTGAAAAGGATTTAATGGAATCTGACGAGCTTGTTTCTAGGCAAAAAGAACAGCTTAATTTTAAAGATGAGCAAATTAATAATTTAAACACTAAATTAGATTCTCTTAATAAAGAGCATATATCTTTATTAGAAAAAAACCAAGAGTTAAAAACATTAAATAAAGATTTAATTACTAGAGCAGAGATTGCAGAAAAAGAATTAAAAATATTAAAAGATTTAAAAGATTCAAATGAAAAATTAGTTATTGAAAATACAAATTTGTATGAGCAAAAGAAATTACTAGATGTTAATATTAATGATTTAAAAAATACTCTGCAAGAGCTTAAAGATAAAAATAAAGCACTAGAGGCTAAAATAAATTCTATGCAAATTGATTATAAAGATATAGTTGATAAGTTGTTAGCTCAGATAACAGAAGAGAATATTAAAAATAATAATTTAAAAGATAATTCCAATCCTAATAATAAAAAAGAACAAGAAAATAAATTTAAGTCAAGTAATGTAAAAGAAATACTAGAGAGGAATTCTAATGCAAGAAAACAATAGTAAGATTTATTTTACTAGCATAAATATAGCTATTAATATAGAAACTCCAAATAAACCAGAAATTAGTATTAGCACTATCGCTAAAAAAAATTCTAATAAATCGGGGGGGGGGGCAAGTATTGCACTCCAAATCCTCAAAAACCAAGTCAAGTCGCAAAGATTAAGGAATCTTAAATGTTGTGGCTTATTGCAGAGGATCGCTTTTACTATCAAAATCTTACTTCTCTTAAAAGTGAATATGAACTAGAAGATATTATTGTATTTCCTAATAATGATGATATTAGAAATAATATTCAAAAGTCTAATATTGCATTTATTGCTCCTTACTATCCTCCTAAAAATATTCGTTCTATTTTTGTAATACAGATATTAGCAAACAAATATGGTGTTTTAACTTCTCAAGAATTTAAATTAAAAGTTTCAGAATCTAAAGCTTTAGAAAATCGTTTAGGTTTAAGTGTTATACACTCTCCATTTTCTTTAAAAGATATTGGCGGTGCAGAATCTCTAAAACAATACACAAAAGAGCTATTGCAAGCTGAAGCAAAAGGTTTTCGTGCTAAGGCAATTTTTTTAGTTGGAGTTCCCGGAACAGGCAAAACATTTTTTCCTAAGTGTTTTGCTGGTGAGACTAAAAGATTGCTTATTCAATTAAATTTAACACTCATAATGGAAGCAGATGAGCCTATTGCTAGACTTAATGCTGTCTTTGAATATTTATCACAAAGACACACTTTAAATCCAAGTGAGCGTTATGTGATTTTGATTGATGAAATAGAAAAGATGATAGGTAATGCTGAAGCGATAGAAAAAAGATTATTAGGTCGTTTATTAACAATATTAAATGATATGAATACAGAAGCAGCGGAATATAAATTTGATGCAATTTTCTTTGCTACTGCAAATAATTTAAATTCTATTTTAGATAATAACCCAGAATTGTTAAGAAGAGGGCGATTTGATGAACTATTTTTTATAAATTTACCAGATTCTAAAATGGCAAAAGGTGTTTTTGAAATCTATCTAAATAAATTTCAGATTGCAGATGAAGTTTATAGTCAAATGAATTTGGAATCCATACTAACAGAGATTGAACAATATTATTCTAAAGCTAACAATGCTCCTGATAGATTCCCATATACAAGTGCAGAAATAGAAACTTTTTGTAAAAAATTGCATTTTTACAAAATAGCTTATGGTTATGTAACTAAAGAGCATATCTTGGAATCTATAAAATTAATTATACCAATTATTAAAAGTGCTGAAGAGGGTGTCAATAGAATGATGGCTCAAAGTGAGTTATTTTTAGGAGTATAGATGATAAAGATAGCACAATATCCATTTGTTTTTTGGTTTATGAGAAATATTGAAATTAATTTTTTAGATGATTCGATTTGCACAATAAATTCTAAGCAATATAATTATAAAGCATTCAATAAATATATATTTTTAGCTTTAAAATATATATTGCCAACTCTAATAATTTATTTTATCTATACTAAGGCAGATTTTAGTTTTGAAATAAAAAGACTTATTGAGTTATTTTTAGGATTATATCTTGCTGTTACATTGATATTAAAAAGAATTTTATTATTTCGTATAGGATTATTAGTAACTATCTGCGTTTGTATTTTATTTTTAGAGCCTGCAATTTCTGCATTTGTAGCTAAATATTTTTTAACAATTTTTATTTTTTATAGTTTTAAGCAAGATTGTTGTGTCAAGGTATTTTCTTTGAGTAACAATAATCTCTTGATTACACATTTTATAACTAGGAATGAGTAAATGAATAAATTAAGCATTAGGGAGAAAAAGCAATGAGGTTATTTTTATTAATGATAGTTCCACTTATTATTTTGTATTCAGCAGAAATAGAAGCAAATAATTCAGAAGCTCAAAATATTATCGAAAGTAGTGGTTATGGCAAAAGCTCTGTTAGTGAATCTAAACTTTCACCTTTACCAGAAGAAAAGAAAGTAGATTACACAAGAGAGATTTTGCACAACTTTTATATGAATGCACAAACTATTGATATAAGAGCAGAATCTATTGCTAAAAAAGCTGAAATGGTTAAGGTTTTAGCAGTAAGCGAAGTTAAATCAAGTGAAGCTAATCCATCAAAAGAGGAAACTACAACAATTAAGGGTTATTGTTTAATAAAAAATGATGTTCATATTGGAAAACAACCTAGCTCTTTAGGTGTAGATTGTGAGACTAATATAGGTTTTATATCATTATTCGCTAACTTAAAAGCAGAAAATAAAATATCAACACTCTTTGTTGATCCTGTGTATATTGAATTTAAAAATTATCGTTATCAAGTAAAATCAAGTTATGTAACTAATGAAGCAAAGACTAGCTATAACATTGCTACTTATGTAAATGAGAGAAAATTAACAGAAGTTGGATTAGATGTTGTAGGAGCAGCAGCTGATGAAGTTAAAACAGCGTCAAATCAATATTTAATGGCTTATGAGCAAAGTAGATTAAGACAAGATACACAAGTTTATCAAAATGGACTTACTGCTTATCCAATTCAGAATATTCAATATGAAACCCCCGATCCTTTATTATATGTGGCAAAAGCTGGTATTAATCTTGTTGCAAGTAGCACAAAAGCTATTGCAGACGCTTTTAAAAAAGATTTACCATACTTGTATATGATAGCAGCAGGCACAAGAATATATGTAGATATGCAAGTTATATCAAAAGGAGAGAAAGTAGGAAATTAAAAAGGTGAAAGATGATAAAACTCATACTAATGTTAAAAAACAATCAAAGAGGAACAAGAGGTAGATAATGGATAAAGAAAAACGAGGAATCTTTAATGTAACTTTTAATCAAAAGAAAACTACACCTATTAAAACAGATATAGAAATTATAGAAGATGTAATTATAGATTATTTAGTTCATTATATAAAAGGTTGGCATAATGTAAGAAGAGATAAAGGCAGAGGTGCAGAACATATAAAACTTCATCTTGAAAAAGGAAGTGAAGGTGAAATAACAATAGAAGAATTAGTTAATCTAGGAAATTCTATAAGAGAATATATGAAAATCTTTAAAGAACCTTATCTTGAAGATGTTAGTAAAGATGGAAAAGTTTTTGAATGGGAAAATGAAAGGGGTGTGCGTTTTAGAGTAGCAACTGATAAACTCAAAGGGGAGGGTCTCATTCCGCCACTATCCCCCTCTGATGAAATAATTATAACATTCTACTCTGATAGGAATCTTAAAGAAAGAATGACTTTTAAGAATCCTAGAGTTGAACAATACTATGCAAATATCAATAAAAATGAAAAATCAAATCCACAGGATTCTGATATGGAAGCAATGAAAAAGGATAATACTAAACCTAAAACCTCTGCACTAGAGCATTTTAGAAACAAACATAAAGAGCATAAACAAAACATAGATTCTACAAAACACACAAGGAGGAATCGACAATGAGAAATATTTTATTATTTTTTAGTGTGTATGGGTTATGTTTAGGAGCTGAATTGCCAAATTCTACATTTGCACCACCAACACCGCAAGAGGAAGCTCAAAACCAACAGACAGGGCATGATTTACGCATTAAAAAATTCTTTTTAGATATTCCAAAAAATAAAGATTTAGCAAAAGAAGCTATTGAAAAAGATAAAGAAAGCAGAGAAATATTAGATAGGTTTGATGATGTTATCATTAATTCTAAACCAGAGATTAGAGCTATTAGCTCACAAGATTCTATATTAATTCATCCATATTTTACTACAACCATCTTACTACCTCAAGGTAGTGAAATTAGTTATGTAGATTCTAGTGGAGAATCTGAAGTAATAAAATTTGACCAAAACGCTTTAATGTTTAGACCAAAGAAAAGTTTTGAAATTGCGAATTTAAGTATTTTATATTCCAGAGATAAACAAAATTATGTAATGAATATTTTACTTAATCGCTATCACAGGGGAAAAGATAATCAGCTTAATTTAATTGTTTCTTATGTTGATAAACCTAAGTTGTCTCCATTAGAAGTTTTATACACATATTTTAAAGAAAATGGTGAATATCCAAATAATGAGTTCTCTTACATAAAAATTGATGATATTTACTATCGAATTGTGCTTGATGATAAAAATGGTTATGTCAATATTGGAAATAAAAAATATCGCGTAGATAATCGCAAACCATATTAGGAGTAAGAGAATGGATAAAGTTAAACAAACACTAATTAATTTTGTTAATAAAATACAATCTAGTAAAGATAAGAAGCTATATATACTAGCCATTATAGCAATAATATTATTGATAGGATTTATTATTCTTATTTTTATTCCAGATGATGCAAAACCACAAAATGAACTTATAGATGATAGTAATACTAAAATAAATAAGTATGAATTAGATTCTAATGTGACTACTCCATCAATAAATAATAATGTTACAACGATAAATAATAATGCTATATTTCCACAAACAAACTATGAAATAGATGTTAAACCAATAGAAAAACAATCTAATATTCAAGTATTACCACAACAAAACAACAATATGGTAAATACGCAAAGTATAGATGAAATCTCTAACAATATTGAAAACAATAGAGATATAAAGACTTATCTTAAGAGTATTCAAACTTACATTATTATTAACCAAGATTCTTTTACTTATAACAATAAAACTTTTAGAGTTGGAGAAAAATTTGAAGGTTATTTAATAGAAGCTATAACCCCTATCTATATTCGTTTTGTTGATGATAAATCAGCTTTACATTACAACTTACGCTTTATTGAGGAGAAATAATGAAAATATTATTAGTATTAATTATTAACATTTGTTCTTGCTTTGCTATTTCACAGAGCGAGCAAGAAGCATTTAAAAGTGGATTTAAAACAGGTTTAGCTATGTTTGAATTTCAGCTTAAAAATGAGGGTATAGGTATTAAACAAGCAGAGTTTAATCATAATGATTTTATTGTTTTTGTTAATACAGATAAACTACCATTAGCAGAAATATTATATCTTCAATATCAAGCAAATAGAGATAATTTTAAAACACTACTTACCAAAAATGAACTCATTTTTGGTAGTTTTGAGCGTGAAGCTGATGCAAGAGATGCAATAATTAAAATAAAAAATCTTTACGATATGACAGCAAAACTCTCAAAAGGTAGTGATGAATTTTATATTAATCCTATTTACATCGCAAAATCTTATAAAAAATTTATAGAGGAGGCAAAAAATAATAATAATTTTATTTATACAGGTTTCTTGTTAATTAAAGAGCAACCACAAAATAATCATAGTAAAAAAGATATTTCTAAGACAAAGCAAAAATATTTTAAATTAAAAAATCTTCTCACACAGAGCTATATTAATATATTTAAAGGCAATAGTTCAAATAGTTTTAAAGAATCTAATATTGTAGAAAAACAAAATCGTTACATTCTTGATAAAAAAGTTTCAACAAAAGAGCAAGAAGTATTTTATAAAGTTAAAAATAAAAATCTTTATTTTGCAGCTGATGATGTTGAGGAAGAAAATGAATAAAATTTATTTTTTACTACTTATTTTTATTTTTATCGGTTGTAGCTCTATTTATCAAACAAATCCATTACCAAAACAAGCAGATTTATATTTACCAAATAGAGAGATGAATTTAAAAGATATTGATGAATTAGAAATAGCAAGATTGTTTGATTTATGGGTTATGGATTATTTAACACCACAAGAGAAAACTAAACCTACTATTTGGAGTATAGGAATTAAGAAAGGAGATGTAAAATGAAAAAATTTTTATTATTAATAATTTGTACAAGTTTTATTTATGCAGATGAGGCTGAAAAATTCTTTTACGAAAGAGGTTATGAGAATGGGTGGAATAAGGGCTATGATTTAGGAATGCAAAAAGGCATTGAAATAGCTAAAAAAGTTGTAGAAAAATACAAAGATAATATAAAAGCTTTTGAAATAGGTAAATATCTAATCGAAGAAAAGAAACTTACATATCCACAAATTTACCAAATAATAAATCCAAAAAATGGGGTTTTAAGTTTTGAGATTACACCAAGCAGAATAGAGAGTGAATTAAATATTGATGATATTTTTGCAAAATTTGGAAGTTTGCCAACAGGAGAACAAAAACAACAAGAATTAGCAAATAATCTTAATAATAGTATATTGCTTAATGGTAGAGATTCTAATACATCAGATTTGCCAGATTCTACTAGTGGTAATATTATTTATATGAATGTTAAAAAGAATTCTCAAAATGAAAATATACTTAGAAAAGCAAACTTAGTATATGAAAATGATAAAGAATATTATCGTGTAATGTTTTTTAATCCACAAGAAAAAAAAGATTTTTGTTCAAAATTTAGTGAGGTTTGTTCAAAATGATAGAAGAAACTTTAAGTTTTAAATGTGAGCAATTCTTTGGTAAAAATTGGAAATTCTTATTTTGGGGATTTGTTGTTGTCATTATTGTTATGTGTTCTTCCTTATACAATATATCTAATTCAATGAAGTCATTAGAAAGAATTGTGCTTGATAATAATTCTAAAGTAGTTTTTACAACAATTGATGGCAGAGCAATTAGAGTTGAGAAAGAACCTTTAAAAGCAGAATATTTACAACAATTTGTATTATCTACTTTAGTAAATAATTTTATAGTATCTAGGGCTTCTATCACTAATGATTTTCAAAAGAATTCATTTACTCAATATAGCGAGATTTTAGATAACTCTATTGGGCTTGGAATGATATATAAATATTATTTAGGCGACAAAAAAGATTCTGATAATAAACAGGCTTATGGAGATTTTATTTCATATTTGCAATGGATTCTAAGTGCAATTGCACAAGATAAATTACCAGAATATATAAATATTAAAAGCTATAAAGTAAATAAATATGAATATACAGGCAATAGTTTTTCTACGACTATAGAAATTGAATGTTCGATGTTAAGCTATATTATTGCTAAAAATCAATATATTAATCAAAAAGGCTCTGTTATTATTAATGCAAGTGGAGATTTTGATTTACAGCGGGCTAGTGATTTTAATCCTTATGGAATGCGTATTCAAAAATTTAATATTGTTATGCCAACAAAAGGTGCAAAATGAAAGTATTTTTAATTTTGTCTGTTATATTAAAAATTCTTTTTGCCTATGAAGTAGATTCTATTATTGGAGAAATATCTAAAATTAGTGGTGTAGATAAAAAAGTGTATTTATCAATAATAAAAATAGAATCTAATGGGAAACAAAATATTATCGCCTTGAATGGAAGTAAGGATTTTTACAAACAATTACAAGGACTTAAATATATTGATAATTCTTTAGAAGTTAAGCATTTTTATCCAAATAGAATAGTTATTTATTCTAATACTAATAAGAATATCATTGCAGCTATTGCAAAAGAATTATATTTGTTAAATAAAAATTTTGATTTAGGCATTGCTCAAATTAATTCAAGCAATTTTAGTTATGAAGAGATTCCACTAATGCTTGATTTAAAATATAACATCATCAAAGCTAATAATATTCTTGCAAATTGTCAAGCTAAATATCAATCTATCAAGCCAAGTATTGAGTGCTATAACAAAGGATATGCAAATCATAAGGGGTATGCTTATTTTAAAAAATTTATTAAATCTTATTTGGGGGTAAAATGATGAATTTTGCTACTCTTGCATTAATTGGGCTTGCTGGGGCTGGGATATATCGTGGGCTAAAAAATACAAATAAATCAAATACTTTATTTGAAAAAATTATTATACCGCTTAATTCTATTTTAAATGAATATGTAAGCAATAGTGGTCTTATAGTTGATATAGTAGAAGATGATTATATAAGAATTAATACACCATTACAAAAGCTTTATGGTTTGGAATTGGTAGGATATGATAATGTTCCTAACTATTTGTCAGATGATACAATAAAAGAAATTTTTAGAGACTATAAAAAATTTGATGATAGCTATTTATTTTATTGTATTCATAAACAAGGCAAATATCAAAAGCAGTTTTTGTTTAGTCATAATAAAAACCTATTAAATTCTATCGCTATCTATTATGATTTAAAATTATTAAGCGGTCAAGAGTTATTAAATGCAATATTTGATTTATATCTTCAAAATACCTATTTTGAAGAAAACAAGCAACTTAAACGCAATATTACGATTGACTTTGAAAATGATTTAAATCCGGGTTTCTTAAGTTTTAAAAAAATTGCAAAACAAGCAGTATATAAAAATTTAAGTGAAATTGATATATTTCAATCATACAAGGCTTTAGAAGGAATTTCAAAAAGTGATATTAGTAAAATCTTTAGAAAAATAGATTTTGATGGCTGTGTTTGGGTATTTTTTGATTTTAATCAAAGAAGAATAGAAAATAATATTTCTTTTTTGATTAATTCTTCTAAATGGAGCGGTAATAAGCAAATTTTTGTTAGTTTGAAAGAACAATATATTGCTGGAGATGTAGAATTACTAATTGTTAATTCAGTTGCTTTATTTAAAAGATATGATTCTAGTGCGATAGGCTCTCTTGGAACTAGCCTAAAAAATGCTTATATTCCAAAAGATATTTTTAGAAGTGAAGTTTTACGAAAAACTCCATTAAAATATAAAGATAGTGATTTTGATTTCTTAGTTGAAAGCAATTATTTTAGAAATTATATTGCTACTTTACATAAGAGAAATAATGCTAAACCTGATATATACGGACTTGATAAAAATAAATCTTTTGTAAATTATTCTTTTTCCGATGAAAACAATACTCCTCATATGTGCATTATTGCAGAATCTGGAAGTGGTTAGTCAGTATCTAAACAAAAAATTATGGCTCAAATGATTAATCTTGATTTTAGTAGTGGATACGCAAGTGAATTAGGTAAAAGCGTCAAAATTAGAAGTTATGATGTCGGCTTTAGCGATGAAGTGTTTGTTAATTTGGTAAAAAGTAATACAAATAATAATGTAGCTCACATTAGCAGTGATTTTAGCTCGTTTGCTTATAATGTAGTTGGTATAGATTTTTCATTAAGCAGAGAAGAAATTGAAGCAGATTTAGTTTTTGCAACAGACTTAATTAGTGTTATTTTACAAAGTCAAAGTGCAGAACCTCTAAACATTAATGAAAGTGCATTGTTTAAAGTAACTATTAGAAAAATATATAGCGAGAAGATTTATCAAGTATATAAAGTAAGATATTTAAAAGATACTAATATTAATCTTTATAATAGGTTAATAGGATTGGGTTTTGATGATAATTTCGAACTTAGAGAATTAAAAGATAATGAATTTGAATATTTAAAAAGACCTTTATTAGGAGATGTCGCTAAATATTGCAAAATTCAAAGCTCAAACCAACAAATAAAAAAAGAAGATAGAGATGCTTACAGCACGTTAGCATTTAAATTATTATCAATCGAGAAATTAGAGTTGTTTTCTAGGTTTGATTCTATAAAAATAGAAAATGCAGATTTTCTGTCTATGGATTTAAATAATTTTAAAGAATCTAATTTATTTACCCCTATATTTTTGTGTATTTTTCAAAAAACTTATCTTAAAGATAGAGATAATGCTTTGAAATGTAAGCGTAGCGGTATCCAAATGCCAAAGTTATTTTACGCAATTGAAGAATCTAGAAATTTTTTTGAAGTTCCTTATTTTGAGACAATGCTTAAAAAATTAGCATTTGAAGCTAGAAAATATAATGTCCATTTATGTTTTATTGCACAATTGCCAGAACATATTCCAGCAGGAATATTAAAACAATTATCAACAAGAATATTTTTACTCATACCACTTAAGAAAGGAGAAACAATCAATGAAATAAAAAAACACTTTAATCCACCTCAAAAGGTGATTGATTTATTAAATGAAACAGATATGCACGAATTATGTATATGGTATGCAAATGGTGTATTCAATTTAAAATTTGAAATTTCAGAGGAGGAAATGCGTGTTTTCAATACAAATCCGAATCTCTAGCATAAGTCCTTTTGGCATAATTTTACAAAAATTATCACATAAAGGATTTGATATGGTTGAATACACAATAAGTGAATATGCAAAATTAACAGGATTTTCAAATAGAAAAGTATGCTATTTAATAAGCAATGGTGAAATAAATAGCATTAAACGAAATGGAAGGAGGATTATTTTAATGGAAGAGCCTATTACTCAACCAAGTAAAAATGATATAGGTTTTATAATTTTAAAACTAAGAGAAACCATTGATAAACTAATTTTGAGAATGGAAAAATTAGAACAGAGAGTAAGTTATATTGAGGAAATTAATAAAGTCAATAATACAAATGAAAGGAGAAAACCTAATGGAAGAAGTCGTAATTGATGAATTTGTTATTGATGATTTAACAGAAAATGAAATAAAAGAAATAGAATATTTATCCCAGCCTTTATATGAGGAGGATTAAATATGAGTTTAGAAAATAAAATAAGCTTCTTTGACTATACTAAATTAGCAGAAGAGAAGAATATTAATATTATTACTGAATCATTAAAAAATGGACAAAGCCCTTTGCTTCAATCTTGGAGTGCTAAACAATTAAATACAGATTTAGCAGTTAATCCAAAAGCACAATCTGTCTATAAAGGAACAAATGTTTTAATGCTTGATACAAAAAGTGCAATGAGTGGTTTTAAAACTAATTCTTGGCTTACTTTTAATCAAGCTAAAGAGCTTGGTGGTATGGTTAAAAAGGGTTCAACACAAGTTAATGTCTTTTATTTAAACAGGGGAAAAACAGACAAAGAAATTGAAGAAATGCAAAAACAAAAAGAACAACCTATGGATTCTAAAGAGATAGAAGCTTTAAAATCATCTACATTTAGGTGTTATGGTGTTTTTAATATAGATGACATTGACTTTAAAGATAAGCTAATTCCAGAATGGAAACCTGAATATAAACCTAAAGCTTTTGATATTAATAGCTTTATAAAGGCAAGTGAAAAGTTTAAAGTTGATGGCGAATCTATGCACAATAAAGTTTTACGCGAACAAATTGCAAAATACATTATTGCTAAAGATACCCAAACTAACTATGAAATAGATGACTTAAAAAAAGAGCTTCTACAACAATGTCCTAGTGTATTATCAAACGAAGAGATGCTGCAAACTCTAAAAGATGCTTCAAAACTAAGTTTTTATGTGTTAGACAATAAAGAATCTAATAAAAATAAAATAAATCCTTATGGAGAAGTTTTTGATAAATTAAAGCAATCTATGAGAGATAAAGGAAAGGGATATTTTAACAAAACAACATGGCAAAAGGCATTTAATTTAGAGGCTGAAGCTAAGAAAAACAGAATTGATGCAAATGAGCTGGAATTAAAGTTAAAAGAATTTGCAGTAGAGTTAAATAGCTACCAACCAAAATCTACTCAGACAAATAAAATTAACAATAATTCCAAGAATAATGATACCCAAAAAACTAATATGCAGTTTTTTAGGGATAATAAAAAAGAATATACCCCTCCAAAATATAATACGCAAACTATGCAAACAGAGAGGGAAGCTAATGTGAGAAAACATAGACAATGATAGATATTACAGGGGCTAAAGTTATCACTCTAGCTAGTATTTTTGGTGGAGCGGCAGTTATCTTTACTATTGCCCCATTTTTATTTGTAATTATTCACGGAATAATTAGAAGTAATCAACAAACAACGGGTGGTCAAACAACACTGTCTATAATATTAAAAGCCTTGATAGTGCATTTAGTATCTTGTGTAGCTTTTATAGCAACTATATATTCACTTGACAGATTAGACCCAAATAATACACAGCTTTTTACTAAAAAAATATTTGAAGTATTTTGGGCAGGAAATAATCAAGGGGAAGTGTTTAATTTAGTTGGTGGTAGTAATAGTGTTGAAATGATGAGTGCATATGTAGTCTTACATTTATTGTCTGTAATAGTGCATTTAGCTTATGCAATTTCTCCTATTGCTATTTTTATATTAGCAGTAGTCTATGGTGTAGGTTTGGCAAAAAAAGATACTTATAAAGATTCTTATTCGGGAATAGTTAGTTGGAGCATTATATCTGTGGTTTTTTGCAGTATGCTTTATATAACTTGGGCTTATTTAGCAAGTCCCGCATTATTTTTGCCTAGTGGTAATTTATTTGACAAAATCTCTAACTTTTATAAAGAGATATTAATATGAATTTAAGGAGTAAAAAATGGCGACAAATTGTCCAGCTTGTAAAGAAAATACATTAGAAATAAGGGAATATGGGGTGTGTTGTAAGCAATATTTACCTAAAAAAGCAGATAAAGAATACTATAACTCTGGAGTCTGTAATTTTAGGATTAATTTTGAACAAAAAGCTTTTGATAAAAAACTTTCTGTAAATGATATTAGAACATTAATCGATGGTGGCGAAATAAAAAACAAAAAGGGTGATATTATGAAAATGATTCAAGACCCATCGCCAAATGATGATTATTTTACTGATATTGAATGGAAAACTAAAAATTATAAAGATTTTTAAGGAGGATAAAATTGAAGAAAATTTTATTATTTACTTTAATATTTGGAAGTCTTCAAGTATTGTTTGGTGCAAATGAATTTGATGGTATTAATAATACCATCACTTCTCTTGATTCTGCTGCTAAATCTAGTTTAGGTGTAGGGGGTAAGTGGTTTTTTGCCATATTGCCATTTATGGTTGGTTTTGGTATTGGCTGGAGAGCTTATAGCAATGAAGCTAAAAAGTCAGACAACGAAAAAGATTCTAAGAAATTAGCATTAGTTGCTGGAACTTGGTTTATCATAGGAGTAGCTATTGCTATGTTGCTTATTACTTTGTTTGGTGCAGTGTTTATGGGTAATTCGTCTTTAGCAATAGAGGTTATGAGAACACAAATTCGTTCTATTTTTGGAGTGTAATATGAAGTTGTTAGTTATTTTGTCTATTATAACTTCTTGCTACTCTGCTTGTTGGATTACTTGTGTGCCTAACATAGTTAGCGAAAATATACAAGCACAAAAAGATATTAATACATCTTTTTCACAACTAACACAATCTCTCAATTCTTTAGATAGTGCATATAATGATTACTTATCTGCATATAAAGAACAAAATAAGCTCTTAAAAAAATTACAAGATTTAAGAGCTTATAACTCAAAAAAGTTAGATGAAGTTAATTTTCTTTTGGAATCTACAAACTCATTGTTAGATATAAAAATAAATGAAATGGGAGAAAATAATGCTAAATAATGCTAAAAAAATATTTTTATTATTAATTCTTTTAACACAGCTTAAAGCAATTGATTTAGGAAATTTAGGCAATATGGTAAGTGGAGGTGCTGGAGGAATTTTAGGTGGAATAACAGGAAATGGTTTAAGTTCTTTATTCGATTCTTTTAATAACATTAGTGGTGGTGCTGTTGGTCTTTGTTATTATAACTCTAATATAAGAGGTAAAATTGATATTTGCTCACAATTTAATAATATTAATAATTTACAACAAAATATGTGTAGTATTCTACCAGATATTGGAAATATTGGATTTCAAAAGAAAACTAACTATATTGGTATAAGCGGAGCAGGATTGCAACAATTTTGTAATTCTAATGTTAATAATAGACTTAATAATGTGATTTCAAATTTAGGAATTTATGATTCTCAATATCGTTTAAGTGATGGTATTAATCTGCCAAATGGTAAAAATATAGATGATTATTTTAGCAAAGTTGTTAATGTAAAAAATATTCTTGTTTCAAATAAAGAAACTTATGCTAAATCAGTTATCTTAAATTCTGACCAAAGTGAATTAAAAGCTTTAGTTGATATGGGTAAAATTAGCAATATACAATCATTAAATGATTTAGATATTAATTCTTTTCAAGCCCCTACTTCAATGAGCGATTATTTTAATCAAAGAGATGGATTAAGTGCTTCTATTACTAATGATTTAATTATTTCATCTCCTGTAAATGTTAGTGGTGTTTTAAAGCAAAAATTACAAAATAAAAAAGGCTCTGAAGCAGAGAAAATAGCAAATCAATATATTGCAGAGATTAATGAGAAAATTGATGTAGGCACACCAAAGAGGATTGGACTTGCTATTGATGTAGCAGCTCAAAGCACAGATTTAGCTATTCCTACAAATGATTATGTTAAATATATGAAACCAGAAGTGCGTCCTAGATTAATATTAAAAATCAATAATCAAATTAAAAGAGAAGCAATGATTCAATCAAAGATTGTTTTAGCAGATGAGATAAGAAAGAATCTTGTTTCTTTAAGCGGACAAAAAGCTGTTATTATGAATGAAAAGTTTGATTCTTCTAAAGCAGAACAAGAAATAAATAATCTTATTAAGTAGAAAACTATGTCTAGCTTTAATTTAAGAATTGATAAAAACACCTTTACTTTGAAAAGTAAAGGCTCTATTGCTAATTATGCAAAAATTTTGATTAATAAATCAAAAAATGTTACAATCAGCTTTAGAATTGTTGTTATCAATTCTAGGAGTTTCATACTGAACACCTTTTTAAGGTTGTTTAGATTTACCCCTAAGGCTGCAACCTTAGGGGTAGCAACCTCAAGTAAAATTCTACTATTTTTAATCTTAATTTTTAACACTGCAAAAGCCGATGATACCATAGGTAATGACAATAAATTAGAGTTTGAACCTCAAACTTCTAAATTAGAAAATGGTATTTTTGTAAAAAATGATTATATTGTTAGCACTGATATTTGTAAATTTTCTTGTAGAAGTGTTCAAAGTGATTATATAGCTACTATTACAGATATAGATGCAAGCTCTGGAACTACATATTGCGAAGTTAAAAACAAATATGGAACAAAGTTAAATGTTAATGCCAATCAAATTAATACTAAGTGTAGAGAAGACGCTAATGCTTATTATAATGGAGATTTAGTAAGTGGAAATATATATAATGATTTTAAAGAATCTATATATGATTCCACTAAAATTACATTTTCTAAATTCTTAGCTTCTCTTGCTACTCTTGACCCTGAAGTAATTGATTTTCACAATACATCTCTTTCTGGGATTCTTACACTCAAAGACCCAAATGCAGTTTATGGCACAAGAGCAGTATTAAATACAGATTTCTTTTCTTTAATCACAGGGAAACAAGATAATTTAGAACTTCTATCATCAGCAGATTCTATTAATAAGGCAAATTTAGGTTATTATGCAAATCTATTCTCTGATATGCAAAAAATATATAGCTTTTTACAAAATTTCTTATTTATGATGATTGGAGCATTCTTTTTATTTAAATTAGGTAGTGTAAAGCTATTAGACTATTTACAAAACTATTCAACAGAATCTAAAGATTATCTTAAGAAGTTTGCAATCCCTGTTGTAAGTGTAGCCATATTTTTTGCACCTATACCAGAATCTAGCGGTATGAATACAACTATTGTTCAAAGCTTAATTCGCTACTTTACACAAACTTCAATATCTATTGCAGATAGAGCCTCTGCTATTGGAGCAAATACTTATCTTAGATATTTATATAATTCTGTTGGATTTCAGGCTATGGAAGGAGAGTTAGCTATAAAAAATCAACTTACTCAAGCCATAGCACAAGAAGCACAATATAAAAGTGTAATTGAATTTTGTAAGGAAGCATATCCTAATAAATTAGCTTATGGAGGAAATAAATATTTAAATGATATAGAATCTTCTAACGCATTTGATTTAAATGCAAAAGCTAGTGTTATTGATGAAAATGCTTGTGCTAAAGTGCAATATAAGTATTTATCCACTCAAAAACAACGAAGAGTATTAGCTAACTATGTAGATACAATAAACAATAATTGGCAAAACAATAGTGAGTTAAAATCTTTACTTAGTAAAGTGAATACAGAAATGAACTCTAGGCAAAATGAATTAGGTTGGGCTAATGCACTAATTATTCCTAGCACTGCATTAATGATAGATATATTAAGTGTAGTAGATACAAGTAGGGATAAGCTAGAAAATACAGAGGAGAATAATGAGAAAATAATTACAGAGGCGAATCAAAACTCTGATACTTCATTAACTAAAATTAGTGGAACAATTATGGCGAAGTTGCTTGGTGGGACTCCTTATTTTATACTTCCTGGTGCAAGTGGAATCTATAATTTTATACACGATAACCTAGATAAATTAGAAGGTGATAAGGTAAGCAATTTTTTAAGTAAATGGGTAAAAAATACTTTATTTATCGGCTATATTTCCACAGCATCATCTATAATTGGTGGTTTATTAGCAAGTCCTATTGCATATATTACTACTTGGAGTATTATGAAAACCATACTGGAGTTTCTTCCTCTTTTAACAGCTATGATTTGTGGAATTATTGTATTTATAGGTTTTATAGTTGATTTAGCTTTTTATTTTTATATATCTCCATTTGTTGTTGCATATTCACTTACACAGAAAAATACTCATAAAATAATAGAATTCTTAGTAAAAGGAATGCAGTTATTCTTTAAACCTATCGTGCTTGTAATTTTGATATTTTTTGCTTTAGCAATGAATCATTTAGTTAATGATGTATTTATTGGTTTTGCAACTATACAATTTGCTTCATTATCAGCTATTAATAATGAGTTTTCTACTGCTGTTGCTTTAGGACTTATACAAAGCACAATAGGGATTCTAGGAGTTATTGCTAGTATTTATATAACTTGGAGAATTATAATATATGGTGTAGGAATTGTATATGAGCATATAGGATTAAAAGATACTAATTCTACTATTGCGGATTTAACTCAAAAATTAGAAAAATATTCTGTTCAGGTATAAAGAAAGGTTATTAGATGAGCGATAAAGAAAAAGAAGAGTTACAAAAAGAAATTATAGAACTTGAATCTAAGATTTCTACTATGCAAGAAACCCTAGATTCTATAAAAGATACTTTGCAAAATCTAAAAGATATTGCTTGGGATAGACAAAGTAAAAAAGAAAGCTCACAAATGTATAAGGTCTTAGAAGATGATAAATCTTCTACAAGAGTAAAAAGTAATGTAGGAGATGTAAGAGTGGATAAAGACTTTATGAAAAAACAAATACAAAAACATTTAGATAATAAAGCCTTAAGAGGTATGGTAACCAAAGAGGAATTATTATCATTCCCTAAGGTAGCTAAGAATGTAGAGGCTGAATATAATAAATTACATAAAGACTACACTTGGAAAGTAAAAGCAAATGATGGAAATGTTTTAAGGTATGGAAGTAGAGAATATAATGAACAAAATAGGCTTATTACTACTTATTCAGAAACAGAAAAAGGGCAAAGAAATTTAGGGGATAATGTAGGAGTGGGTAAGCAAGGTCAGCCTTACCACTTTATTAATGACCTTAATTTTCTCCGTCCTACTAAAGATAGTATATCACAAAATAAAGATGAGAATCAAACAACATATAAACAAAATGAAAAAGAAATAAACAGGCTTATTACTACTCACACTAAAACAGAAGCAAATGAAAGAATGGCGGAAGAGGATAGGCGTGGTCATCCCTATCATTCCATATTTAAAGACTTCAATTTTCGCAAATCCGCCAACGAGAGCATTTTACCCCAAAATAAAACTAAAAGTCAAGAATCTTTAAAACAAGATTCTAAACGAGAATTACCTAAAACCTCTGCACTAGAGCATTTTAGCAGTAAACATAAAGAGCATAAACAAAACATAGATTCCACAAAACACATAAGGAGGAATCGACAATGAGAAAACTAGATAAATTAACTCTAGGATTTTTAATATTTGTATTAATTATTGGATTGTTATTAAAACTAATTAATACAATAAATATAGCAAATATTTATTTAGCTTTTATATTTATATTTGTAGCTTTAGGCATTGCTTTTATTTCAGTTAAAAAGATAAATAAGATATTAGGACTTAAAAAGGAGAAATAATGAAATTTAACATAGATATTATTTTATATAAAGAGCAGTTTAGACTAAAGCTTGGCTTAATACCTTTATTACTATCTAAAGCTTCTATTATAGTTCTTATACTTTGTATTTTATTGTTTGATATGGTGAAAGTTCCTGTGTTTTATGGAATGTTAATGATGTTATATTATAAGTTCTTATTTAATAAAACTAGAGATGGTTATCAAATGGACAATGTTTTATATCAAGCTCTAAGTGATTTTAATAAATCACTGCGCAATCACATTAAACAAAATAGGTTTTCTAATCAATGAGAGTGTTATTATTTTGTCTTTTAATCTCAAATATTTACGCAGAATCTTGTGGCTCTTGTGATGCAGTTAAAAATATAAGTCAAGTTGTTAGCAAAATACAAGATACTTACGATAATCAACGTAAGAAAGTATTAAATCTACAAAAACTTAATGCTAAATATTTACTTCATTTAAGCGGTAGTAATTTTGAATTAACAAGAGAAAACAAACTAATTTATATTTATAATCAAATGAGTTGCAAATAGGAGGAGAAATGAGATATTTAATTGCTATATTTTTAATTTCTAATATAAGTTATGGAGCTTGTATAGATATAGGTATTATGCAAAGCACGGCACAAAGTCTAAAAACTACATATAAAGCAGCTGATGCAGTAATAGAACAAATTATCAAACAAATAAATTCTGATGAGGATTCTATCTTTGATAACAACGATACATCTTTTAATAAATTAAAAAATATACAGAATCTAGATTCTAAAAATACATTAAATATGCAAGGTATATTTTTTAACTCAAAAATTATTAATGATTTACAAAGCAATCTAATAGATTCTAAAGGAGAGAGTATAAACTATAAAATTAATAAAGATTTAGAGGAGATAATAAAATAATGAGAATATTAATATTATTATTTATTGGTATAATAGTTTCTAATGCGTGGTATTGCTCATCTTCTGGACAAGATGGAGGACCAACCACGCTTACAACATTAAACACTACGGCTATTACACAATTAAATTCATCAATCACCCCTATTTATACAAGTATAAAAACTACAAGCACAATGTTAAAAGATGAGAGTAAAACAAGGGCAAATTATTTACAAAATATTGAGAATCTAACTAAAGCAAATGCCATTAAAGAGCAAAAAATATCCTTTGAATATGAGAGATATAAAAAATTACTAAGTAATTATGCAGATATGCAAGGTAATCTTAAATGAAAAAAGTTTTATTATTACTTTCTCTTAGTGTTAGTATTAGTTTTGCTTGCACTTGTATTTCTGATATTCAACAAGGATTTTCTAGTATTAAAAATTATATTGTAGATACTATGATTAAACCGCAAAAGTCAAATGTAGATGATTTAAAGGATAATATAAAAGACAACACTAGCAAAATAAAAGACCAAAATAAAGAAATCCAAAAACTAATCGATGTGGAAAAAGAAAAGGCTAGACAATATAATGAAATGATATTTTTACTAGAGCAAAGAAAGAAAATGATTGAGTGAGTTAAGTTGATTAATATTTTATTTTTTAAACATCAAAAAATTAAAATGCTTTTGTTGATTCTTTTCTATACCTATTTTCGTATTTAGGGCAATATTTTCTACTCTTATCATACCAAGTAATTTTATGGACGCTAAAGATATTTATTTTATAAGGTTGCTTCATTTTTTACCATATTCTATAAGTTTTACATATTCCTCATTATAAAATCGAAGTTTAATTAAAGCATCCGGGAAAATATCGTTTAAAAACTTGTGTTATTTCAGCCATTACCTCCTCTTTATTGTCTGAATTTCTAAAAAGAATATCTTGTAAATCTCCAACTGAATTTCCCAATAGCTTCCTTTGATTTTGAATGTTTATAAATGAAATAGTTTGAAGCCTTTCCTTTCTCTCTTTTTCATTTTGTATTTTATAAGCAAAATCTATATCTTTATACAAACTCTCTAGTTTATCCCTAATTTTTTGCTCGCGATATTCTTGTTGTCCTTTTTTATGGTAATAACGTGTAATAAACCAACCACCAATTATTCCTCCTAGTGAAGAGCCAAAGGCTATTGTGAAATCCACATAGGTGATTAACCAATCGCCGACTCTTTCTAAAAAAGAGTTTAATTTTATTATAGATTTCATCTATTGCCTTGCTAATACTTCTTTAATTGTATTGAGCAAATCTTTTTCATCCTCTGTTTTATCGTCTATCTTGATATATTTATTAAATAATTCTTTATCTTGGCGTATTAATTTGCAAAAGCTTGCATCAACAAAAGAGTCAGAAAATGGCAATTCAAGATTATCAACTTTAATCAATACTTCTCTCTTTTCGTTAATCCATTTTGAAAGGTAATTTTCTTCAAAATCTTTGCCATTTTTTTCTTTATCGTGTTCTTCGTTTCTTGCATATGGGGTTGTTGTATATTCCTTATCAAAATTAAATGTTATCATTTTTACACTCCTTTTAAAAATTCTTTTATAGGTAATTCAAAGCTTATTAATGTCCCAATTGCTTCGTGATATTTTACCTTATCGTTATTTGATCTATATGTCATATTTCTGTCGTCAAAATATAGTTCGTAAAAGTCTTTCTTGGATATAATTTGCATCTTTGCCCCTTTACATTTTTTTATACTTTCCTCTAACCTTTTTGTTCCATTTCCTCTCTTGATATTCTCTCCAGAGTAATCCCTATGTCTTTTTACATTGGATTCAAATATTACTTTTACATAATTATTATTGTTATTGTTTATTATATCAGAAAACCTATCCTTAATATTACTTCTATTTTTGATAGACTTAGCAAAACCTATTCCTTTATCCAAAATAGCAAATTTTATAACATTTTGCTGAACTTCACCAGCTAAATATACTATCTTATTTATCTCATTGGTATAGGCATGAGATTTTACATTAAGTAAAAGTTCACCAAATATCTTATTAAAATGATTTTTAGCATTACTATTATTGGCAATATTGATTTTTTTAAAAGAGAATTCTACTACTTCTTTGGAGATTTTCAAGAGAACTTGTTTTAATGTTTCTTTATTACTAATAGAAACTTTTAAAATACATATTTTGCCCTCTTGAATTTGAATAGGTTTATTACATAAAATCCTAAAAATTCCCGTTCGAATAAACATATTTTTTATATTCTTATCTTTGGGCATTAAATATTTTCTGAAGGCAAAACGAACCTTTTTTATTTCACTAAAATGTTCTAAAAGGCTTGTAAAAACTAGGCATAATCCCAAATCAAATCTTGTTAGCTTTCTAAAACTAATTGCAAAACTTTTGGGGTTTCCTGAAAGCCTTATTGTATCGTCTATAATTTTATTTATATTGCCTTTGTTAAGTGCTAGTGATGAGTATTCAAGCAGCTCGTTTTGTTTGTGAGTATTATTTTTGTCAAATTTTTTCTTACCTTTGTTTTTTAATTGCCTTTTGGCTTGATATTTTCTCCTAATAACATTACAATAATAACAATACTTTTTTGAACTATAAATCTTCTTCATGGAGGCTATTATATTATAAATATATTAAAGCGAAATTATAAATTCACCCCTCGTATTTAGAGTAAAATTCTCCTTTTGGAAGGTTAAATAGGCTTTTGATGAAGTATGATTTAAATTGCCTAAGTCTCCCAAAATATTAAAAACATAGATATTGTGCATAAAATATTAATGTTTGCTATGTTGGTATAGAGAGTCTTTAATTGCAGATACAGTTGTGGCTGAGGTTTGTAATAGTTAAAAACAATATCAGATTGCATTAGCCACTCATACAAGAAATAAATTACCTATCTGATAAAAGTTTTATTTCCTTCTAATAACTTCTCTTGTATTTCTTTATTCCTATAAATTAGCGAAGTGAAATCACTGCTAAATGTCAATCTGTATCCCCAATATTCTTGGTCTTGAAAGAATAATACCCTTTCTCACTTCCCAATCTTTGAATATTAAGTTGTAAAACATCCATATATTCATTAAAAATTGATTAGCTGTTTGGGTTTCAAGATTTAATTGTGGATTGGGAATAATAATCATTCCACTAAAGTGGCAAATAAGCATTTTGATACACATAAAGGTAATAAACTTATCTAAGGACTGGCTTCTTTGAGCATTCTTTTAATCTTAGAGTTTCTCTATTCTCTTGCATTTTAGGATTTAGCCAAGTTCTAAAGAAAGCCTATACTAAAGTTCTACAAACACCAATTAGACTAATACACCACTTAATCTATTTGTTGTTGATATTGCCATAATCTTATATAATACCTTTTTCTTTTAGTATTTCTCTTATTAACGCAGAACCAGAATTAATATTATTACTATCTAAATAATCTAAGAATTTAATATAGTCCTCTTGCAAAAGATTTAAAGAAAATGAACGATATACTTTTCTATTGCCCAACCTTTCTTTTCTAAGTATCTTTACTTGTTGCACATTATTTATTCCGCCGCTTTCAACTACATCAGCACCTTTGCTAATAGAATTTAATACATCAATACTTATTTTTTTATTCATTTTAAAGCTCCTTTTAAAGTTTCAATTTCATTGCAAAAACTTAATATTTCATTCTTTGCCATAATATCACTATGAGTTCTTATTTTAGCTTCTAAAACACTTTCAGCATTTGCAGGAGAGAATTTTATTAATGTCCTATCCCTTATAATTGAGTTCATAAAATAATAGTGTTTAGAATCTTTGAATGGTTCTAAGATTTCATTTATTTTTGTAATGGCTGGATTAATTCTATTCAACACCAAATATACTTTTAAAGTAAAATTAGGATTAGTTTGCCTTAGCGTCTTTTCTATATCATTTAGTATCTCATCAAAACTTACTAATCTCATTATTTCAAGTGGAGAATCACTAAGAGGTGTAAGCACTATATCACTCATTGATACAGCAATACGATTATATGCACTATCAAAACCACCACTATCTATAATAATATTAGAATCTGAATGTGTCTGAATGAAATTAACAAATGAATTTGTATCCTTGAAACTTGTAATATTAAAAGTTTTAAGATTATTTGTTGCTCTTATCTTATTAATATTACTAATACTACTCTGTCCGTCTAAATCAAGCACTATAAAATCTTTACTTTGCTTTTGTAAATAAACCAAATAATTTAAACACAAAGTAGATTTTCCAACTCCACCTTTTGGATGTGAAAATGTTATTATCAAAATTTAACTCCTACTTAAAGAACATTGACATTATATTACATTATCAATTAATTGTCAATATAATTAATGTATAATTTAACTAAAAATATATTATTCTTTACAATATATTATAAATTAATTTACACTATCAATATAATAACTTCTACTTAAAAAACTAACAGAATAAAAAATTATAAGTAATTAAAATAAATATATTTTATTATAAATATATGATACATTATAATATATTATTATAAATATAACATATTATAAATATATTGTTAATGATAATATAACATATTGATATAAACTCTATATTGTATGCAAACTCTGATAGTATAGGAAGCCTACTCCTATCATCCCGCTCTAGCGTTAGTCTAAAGTCGTGGGC
>NZ_NXLP01000083.1:0-4859 GCF_003364125.1 Helicobacter sp. MIT 14-3879 | reverse complement strand
GTTTCACTGTGTGGTATGGAGAATCTAATTTCTTTTCTATTTTAGAATTTATGGTGAATTTATGACAGAATCTGCTATTTCTTTTTAATCAAAGTTATTTTTGAGGGTTAATCATTTGAGTGAAATGTGGTTTGTGTATTCAACCTAAATATGATTTTAGAATTTAACATTGCAGTTTCTTAATATTGTTAAAAGCTGTCTTTAAAACGATACAGATTCACAATAATTTCAGCAGTATTTGCGGAATACAAAACCCTCATTTGTGAATCATTTATTTTTAGCATAACCGCGCTTTTTTCATTTCGGGCATTAGAATTTCTAATAGATTAAAGCATTAGGAGACGTATATGTTCACACATTTTTTCGTTCTTATTTGGCGGTTTCTTGTATTTTTCTCTTGGCATTAGGATTAAGACTATACTATATTGGAGAAAAGAGCTGATTTACACATTGACGAAGTATTATCTATTGTTCTTTCAGAATATCATGATTGTGGCTATTGTGGCTGGGGAAAATTCTATGAATAAAATAAAATCTATGATAGCCCTGTACTCAAGAGTAAATTATTGTGGAATGATTCTACTCTTAGAGGAGCATTCAGCGATATTGTCAAGTTACAAAAAGATACTTATGTTATGATTCTCTACGCTAACCTGTATTATACATTCTTTTGCTTATGGCATATTGGTTTTACGGATAATGTGCAAAAAGTTTTTTCTATCGCGCAATCTCTCTTGATTTTGTATTCTTTGCTGTTTCTTTTTGCTTTGCTTTTGTGTGGTTAAGAGATTATCAATCTTATGGATTCCAATCATCAAGCAATGAAATATGTTGCTTTGTTGTTATGTCTTGGTATCACTTTCCCCTATCTTGTGTGTTTTTATGCAAGAAAACCTTTGTTAAAAATGTTTGTCTCTGTTTTATGCCCTTGGCGTTGGAAAATAGTTTGTGTCTTTCTTGCTATGGTAATTGCCTTGAGAACATGAGCGCAGAACAAGAAACTCTTAATAATCCCCTTATAAGCTTGGTGCATTACTGAGAGAAAGAGAATCTTTAAAGAGGCATTGCATAATATGCCATTATAAAGCAGGGGTAGATTTTAAATGAGTGTGATAAAAAATTCACAGTCGCATTTAACTCAAAAATAGCCCCACTCATGCAAGGGCTAAAACAAGCAGATTGTCAGATTATGAAAAATTTAGTCAATTTGAGATATGGTGTCTCTCTTAATATTTCACAATATAAGCCTGAAGATTATAATCCTCATTGAAGATAGGTTCATGCTTTAATGTTGAATTCAAGAATGACATGGCAATGCAAATTGATAATATTAATCATAAAGTTATCACAAATCTATTAAATTCCCCAATAAGCCTAGTTAGTCGTGTAAAATTTGGGAAATTTATGCTAGAATAGACCTGCTTAAATGCAAATTTTGTGATATTACAATTATGAATAGTATGGGCAATCTTTTAGAAGGACAGAGAATGAAAGTTGTTGATATCAGCAGACTCAATGCGCCAAGTAAAAAGTTATTACAGAGAAAAGCTTCTTCTTATTTGTCCCAGGCAAAATTTAAAGAGGCATTTACACTGTTTGAGCAAGCCTTTTGGCTGGATACAAGCGACTTAGATTCGAGAATTGGACTTTATCTTTCTGATGTGGGTATGGATTTTGGTGCGGAAGCAATTGGAATCTATGAGTTGTATCAAAGCTCCTTAGCGTATGAGCCACGCGCCAATAAAAGACGTATACAAAAAATGATTTTGCAGTTGATAGAGGCTTTTGACAATAAAACACATTATCTCTCAAAAACTATGCAAGATACCAAAAAAGCAATGATGGAAAGTTATGATGCCATTAATTACAATGACATCAAGGAAATGTTAAAAACACAAGATTTTAAGGAAGTTTATAGCAATCTATGCGTGAATACAAAAATTATTTTCACGCACAAGGGTGATTTTTATGAGTTTTTATCCCTTTTGATTAAAAATGATTATTTGGATATATCACTGAATTACATTGATTCTCTCCCACGCTATGATATTGATATTATTCCTCTCATTGAAGAAGCTAGTAAGAAAATGCAGGCAAAGGATAAAACTCCCTCTAAGACCGGTCGCTCTATCGATAAAACCAAATCTTTCAATGTAGAATCTAAAATTCAAAAGAAATCTATGACAAAGAAGAATCCTAAAAAGGATTCCAAACCACAATAATCTATAGACTGCAACAAGTATAATAAAGATATAATATGCCGAATTCTCATCATACTTTCAATCATAGAGATAGTCAGCAATATTCACATCTAAAGAATGTGGATGAAAGTTCTCGCTTAACACCACCCTATATCATCGTAGATGATACTCGTAAAATCTGTAATGCGAATATTCGGGTTGGTTCTAGGGAGGATTCTGTATCGGATTGTTCTCATGTATCTCCACAGATAATGTTCTTGCAAACTCCACAAAATGAGAAATTTATCCCCACTCTTCCTCAACACATTAAAGTTATACAACGAGATTCGCTCAAAGATTACTTCAATACGCAGATTAAAATCATTGGGATTACAGGCACAAATGGTAAAACCACAACTGCAGCAGCGATCTATTCTTTACTCTTGGATAGCGGTTATAGGGTTGCTTTGCTGGGGACTCGCGGTATGTTTATGAATGATGAGCAAATTAAGCCAAAAGGTTTAACTACTCCCGCGTTACTTGAACTTTATGAAGACATTCATTATGCGGCACAAGCTAAATGCCAATACTTCATTATGGAGGTTAGCTCACATGCCATAAAGCAAGAACGTATCTATGGGCTTGATTTTTATATGAAGATTCTAACCAACATCACAAGCGATCATTTAGATTATCATAAGACTTGGGAAGATTATGCTGCGACTAAACTAGGATTTTTAGAATCTGGAAATAGCATAAAGATTATTAATCTTGATGAAAAAAGCGCAACAAAAATGCGTTTTCTATCTCGTGTTTTTAGCTATGGCATAGAATCTAAGGGCAACTTATTTGTCAATGCGTATTCTCTTACGGACGGTATTTTTGCACAAACAACCTTACGTTTGCCTTCTTTGGAGCATATTACACAAGATTCTCAATACACAAATTCTCAACATGTTAAGAAAGGTGTATCTGAGGTTCAAAATACTGCAAAAGCGGCAATGACTTTGGAAGAAGCTACTTTGCAATCACATTTATTTGGGCTTTTTAATCTCTATAACTTCTTAGCGGCGGCTTTAACAGTTAAAATTATAACAAAAAAGCCCCTGCAAGAGATTTACAGTCTCTTCGTTAATTTTGGCGGTGTAGCTGGGCGCATGGAGATTGTGAGTATGAATCCATTGATTATTATTGATTTTGCGCATACTACTGATGGTATGAAACAGGTTCTTGAGGGATTCAAGATGCGTGATATTAGTGTAGTTTTTGGTGCAGGCGGAGATAGAGATAAGAGCAAACGTTCTAAAATGGGCGCATGTGCTGCTTCTTATGCGCACAGAATCTATATTACTAATGACAATCCTAGAAGCGAGAATCCCCATGAAATTGCTCAAGAAATATTCAATGGAGTATTGCAAACTGAATCAATTGCAAGAGGCATTCAAACAAAAATTATCCTTGATAGAGAAGAGGCGATAGCGACTGCTATACGTGAATTACCACAAGATTCAGTTCTCTTTATTTTGGGTAAAGGAGATGAGAGTATCCAGATTTTTAAGGATACACAGGTGTATTTTAGTGATAAAGAATGTGTGCAAAAACTACTAAAAGAAATACAGCCAACCTAATAGGGGATTTCAAGAGTCTGTGTTTATCATTGGAAATCTTCCTTTAGTAGAAAGGGTTATTAACTTTGGCTTAGAATCGCAAGTATATCAGAGAGAGTAAGCACATCAACAAAGTAGAATACGAGCAGGAAAAGTGTAGAAAGAGCAAAGGAGAAAAAGATAAAGTAGAGATTAGGCAAGAGCAGGAGAAGCACAAGAGTAGCACTAAGAGAGTATGTAGGTATAGAGAAAAAAGAATCTAAAGAGAAAGAGTGAGAGAGGAGAGAGTAGGCGTCAAATAAAAATGAGATTGTTATAATTTGTGGAAAAGGACTTGTAATCTTAAAACCTAGAGGATTAAGTTCTAAACTAAATAGTATGGGGATTCTTATGGCAGAAATTCATATCTGAGACATAAGGTAATAAAGAGGAAATGCTCTATTCTGAGTCCTCTTAGACTTGGTGGGTGAATAAGAATTTTGTGTTATCTGCAACATGCTTGTATTGTATTTTCATCAAATTTAACAGTAGCGCAAGGAATGAGGTATAAGAGAATCTCCTCACACATCGCAACTCATTAAGATTAAGATTCTGTGTTGAGTATCCTGAAGCAAAGAAAAAAGCAGTCATGCTGCCAACTTGCTGCCTTGATAACCTATGCTCATGTTTTCTTAATTCTTAGGCTCTTTCTTATGCTTTAATTGTGCCTTTAGCTCTTTTCTTTATGATTGTTTTAATCTTTGATTCCTTATTTGTCTCTTATTCTTAAATCCTTTTATCTTTGGATTCCCTTTAACTTTTTGAGTGATTGAGATTCTGTATTTATTCTTTGCATGTTCTATCTTTCAAACCTCCTTTTATCTTTATAATATTTATTCATCTGATTATCTCTTTTAAGCTTATAACTCTTGAGACTTTTTGTCTCCCCTAATGAATTTCTCTTAGAGATTTCTCACCTCTATACCCATCTCTCATTTGGCAGAGAGATTTGCTTGTCTATGTGTCTTCTCTTTGTCGGTTTTATTCTCCTTATTTATTCTTTCTTGAATCATCGCATTCTTCATGTAATATG
>NZ_NXLP01000082.1:0-4996 GCF_003364125.1 Helicobacter sp. MIT 14-3879 | reverse complement strand
GAAATATATTGTTGGCACAGAGGGTATAGAGTTTGCACCGGGCGCAAAGCAAAGGATTACTAAAGGTAGGTTTTTGGTGCAAAGAGCTTCTAGTTCTGTGCGTTCATTATTGATGTTAAATTATTATATTTTACACAAAGCACAAAAGGGTGATATTCTTATGATTGATGAGCCTGAGCTAAATCTTCACCCTAAAAATCAGATTCTTGTTGCTAGGTTGCTTACTTTGCTTGTCAATGCAGGGATTAAGGTATTTATTACCACACATAGTGATTATATTGTGCGGGAATTGAGTAATTGCATTATGTTAAAGAATCTTACTGATGAGCAGATTAAGAAGTTTGCAAAACAAGGATATAGCAAGGAATACGGATTGGAATCTAAAAAAGTTAAGGCGTATTTAGCAGAAAATATCGGCGGTAAAAATACCTTGAGAGGAGTAAAGATAACGCAAGAGCAAGGAATTTTTATGGAAACCTTTGATGAGCCTATTGATTCTCAAAACGAGAATCAGGGATTGATTTTTGAGGAGTCTATGAGAAGCAGAAAGGATAGCAATGACAAATAAAAGTTTATCTCATTTTAGAGATTCTATCCATCATAGCTTAAAAGCAAAAGAAAAAATGGATGCTTGTGTGTCAGCGAACAAGAAGAATCAAGCTCAATTAAAGAGATATATTTTAGCAAAGGAAATGTTGATGATGTGTTAATCATATAACAGGACATAAAACACAATAATTGCCGACCTATTGAGAATCTGTTTGAAGGGAAAGCTAGAGTGAATAGCTGTGATTTTATCGTTTTGATATGCAAAAATAAAGGTTTGTACATATTTTTTTGTGAAATGAAATCAAGCAATAATAAAGAAAATCGTGAAAAAGTCTTAAAGCAAATAAATAGTTCTAAAATATTTTTTGAGTATCTGTATAAAAATTATTTAGAACACTTTAAACCTAAAGATTTTGAAATTTCAGTAGAAAATGGGGAATATATTTATATTTATCCTGCTTCAACCTCACAAAAAAATCCGACCTCTGCTTCAGGCAGGAATAGGTTAAAATTTAAAAAAATAGAAATAAATTCAAATGGCAATGCAGCAGAAAATGATATTTATCATTTTTTTGGAGTTTAATCTATGCCAAATCTCTACACTGCACAAGATAAAAGGGTAAAAGTTAAGCCCTATAAGCTAGGTGAGAGCCGTGTGTCTTTCAATTAAGATTTTCTTGCGAAAAAAGATTCTCAATATAACCCTCTAAAGTGAGAGCGTGTATCTTAAAAATTTTCTTGCTAAGCTTTTTGTTTGCAAGGGATTATAGGGGGCTAAATCTAAAAAGAGGGAGGGGATTGTCTATAAAGAGATTGCATTTATAGGCACAATGGATTGCTTGCTATCACGTCTGCATAGAATCTTATCCAAATACTTCCTAGTTTGTGTAGCAAATTAAGGAGTAAGATTCTAGGGAATTCTCATGTTTATGTCGTTTCATTGGAATTCTTAAAACGGGGATTTATCAATTTGTATAGTTAAAGAAACTAGAGATTCTACGCACCATTAATCACTTTGCAATGTCTTTCTTAAGACAAGCGTGAAAGAGACATTGCTTAAATCAGCAACCTCTTGTTAGAATCATAACGATTTGGTATTTTTCTTAATAGAAATAGAATTTTTTTGTTAATTTTATAAAATCTAAAGCATAACAATCTTACTATATATCTATATCTTCTCGCATTAGCAGCAAATAGGATAAGCAATGACAAATACCAAACAAAAACCAATGATTTTAAGCACTATCGCCAATGAGCTTCGCATGCTTTGTGCTGATATGGTACAAGCAGCAAAAAGCGGACATCCGGGCGCACCAATGGGATTAGCAGATATTGCCATAATCCTTGCTAACCATATTAGAATCTATCCTAAAGATAGCGCGTGGATAAATCGCGACAGGTTAGTTTTTAGTGGTGGGCATGCAAGCGCACTTCTCTATGCTTTATTGCATTTGTGGGGATATGATGTAAGCTTACAAGACTTAAGGAGCTTTAGAAGATTGGATTCTAAAACACCCGGACATCCTGAATACAATCATACAGATGGTGTAGAAATTACCACAGGACCATTGGGGCAAGGGATTGCCAATGCCGTAGGTTTTGCGCTAGCTAGCAAGAAAGCGGCACATCTTTTAGGGAATGAAATTATCAATCACAAAGTATATTGTTTTTGTGGCGACGGCGATTTAGAAGAGGGCATTAGTTATGAGGCTTGCTCTTTGGCTGGACTTCATAAGTTGGCAAATCTCATTCTTATTTATGACAGTAATAATATTAGCATTGAAGGTGAAATAGGTATTGCTTTTAATGAAAATATCTGCGCACGATTTGAATCTCAAGGATTCTTTGTGCAGGAAATAGATGGGCATGATTATAATGAGATTGAATCTGCTTTTAAAAATATTAGTAGGGATAGACCAACGCTTATTATTGCACACACAAAAATTGCTAAGAATGCCTATTCATTAGAGGGAAGCCATCATGCGCACGGCGCTCCTTTGGGAGAGGAAGTTATTGCTAAAACGAAAGAGATACTAGGATTAAAGCAAGAAGAATTCTTTATTAGCAAAGAGCTAAGGAGGCATTTTGCCGAAACGATTAATCGCACTGAATCGTTTTATCTTTCTTGGCAAAAAGCTCTCGCTGATTCTGAACAACGAACTCTTTTAGAATCTTTGTTAAAAAAAGACTTTAGTTGTGTTGATTATCCGCAATTTAATCCGCATAATACAGAATCTATTCTTGCACAAGCGACATTGAATGAGAAAGATTCTTTAGCGACAAGAGCTAGTAATGGTCAAATTCTTAATGCCATAGCAAAAGCAAACATCGGTTTTATTGGCGGAAGTGCGGATTTAGCCCCGAGTAATAATACTTGCATCACAGAATCTAGCGATTTCCCACTAGGCGTGAATTTGCATTTTGGCGTGCGTGAGCATGCTATGGGGGCGATTTGTAATGCTTTTGCAAATTATGGAATCTTCACTCCCTACTGTGCGACATTCTTTGTTTTCAGTGATTATCTTTGTCCTAGCATTCGCGTAGCAAGTCTCATGAATGCACAAGTTTTCTATATTTTTACCCATGATTCCATAGGTGTTGGCGAGGACGGAGCAACACATCAGCCCATTGAACAATTAAGTCATTTGCGCGCTATGCCCCATCTATTAAATTGGCGTGTAGCTGATGCTAATGAGAATATCTACGCATGGCAAAATGCCCTTACAATGACAAAGCCACAAAGCTTTATTCTTACAAGACAGAATCTCCCGCTCATAGAATCTTGCTCTATCACAAAAGAGAATGTAGCAAAAGGGGGTTATATCATTTCTTATTCCGTCATTGATGCTAAGAAACCTAAGCTTACCTTATTTGCAAGCGGGAGTGAAGTCAGTTTAGCAATAAAGGCACAAAAAATATTGGAAAACTTTGAGAATCTTTATACATTAGATTCAGAAGAACTACAAAAGATTCTTAAGAATCTTGCATTAGATTCTAAGACAAGCAAGGGCATTGCTACACAAGTGGTTTCCCTCCCATGCTTCGAGCTTTTTATTGCGCAGGAGGAACAGTATAGACAGAATATTTTTGGAGATTCTAAAGTCTTGGGGATTGAGGCTTTACGAGCTTTTGAACTGTATAGATTTTGCGATAAGGTGCTTTGCATGGAAAGCTTTGGCGCAAGCGGCAAGGGAGAATTACTTTTTCAAAGATTTGGATTTGGTGTGAAAAATATTTGCTTAGAAGCATTAAAACTACTAGAGAGTAGCTAAATAGAGAGTTTGGTAAATTGTTTATTGTGAATTTGTGATAACTTTTAGCTTCATAAATTGAGCTATATGGATCTCTTAATGTTTGTTGCAAGTATCCATGACAAATGATTAGTGCGTTGCTGACTTATTTTACAAAGAAGATTTATGGCAAAAATTATGCGGTAGAATGATTTTATTCTTGTAGTATGGTAAGTGTCAAAAGACTATTACAAGAGGATATATCATTCCAATGTTTTTTTGCTCATAAAAGTTGGTTTGTGATTGATGCAAAATATAGTATCCCAATAGAATGTGATTCTATTAAATGGATACATTTCTACAAATAGCTATTGCGCTTTTACTCATAACATTTGGAATTTATAAGAAAATGAAGTGTCTTTGGTAAGGTGGAGTTTAACCAATAGAATGTTTGTTGCGCGTTTTGCTCCAGACTGTACAAAATGTATGGAACTAGGGGGCAAAGAGATTCAAACTCATACAAATTCTTTCTAAAGTAGCAGTGTTGAAATAAAATTGCAACCTTATGTGTTTTGCTTAATCATAATACAGAATGCAGAGATTAATTCTCCATAAAAGAGAAAAAAGATTTTTAACGACCAAACAATATAAATGCGTCTTTTTGCTGTCTGTGGGGTTGAGAGAAAATCTAAGATAGAAATACGCAACAAGAATGCCATAACTATGCGATTTTTTGTCGTTGAATATTTTGGATTTCTGCTTTTTGTTGTGCTTTTCGCATAAATTCTGGTTCGCGACCTCTTTTTCTCTCAAGTATGGCAACATATTGAAACAACTCGACAACGGCATTAAATAATTCTGGCGGAATCATTCTATCCACATCAACTAAGCGATAAAGCTCGCGCGCCAAAGGCGGATTCTCAACGATTAGAATCTCATTTTCCCTTGCTATTCCTTTAATGCGAATAGCAAGATGATCTATTCCTTTAGCAACTACCACAGGAGCAGCTTCTTTATCATTATCAAAACGTAAGGCAACTGCGTAATGTGTAGGGTTTGTAACTACAACATTGGCTGTTGGGATAGCACTCATCATTTTGTTCATAGCATTTTTCATCATGATTTGTCTGATTTTTGCTTTTATCTCTTGGTTACCTTCTTGTTGTTTGAATTCATCTTTAACTTCTTGTTTGCTCATTCTTAAACTCTTAATATAT
>NZ_NXLP01000081.1:0-5049 GCF_003364125.1 Helicobacter sp. MIT 14-3879 | reverse complement strand
CTCTGAATGATTGTAGGCAGATGGTTTCAGGTTCTATTTCACTCCGCTCACTGCGGTTCTTTTCACCTTTCCCTCACGGTACTGGTTCGCTATCGGTGTGATAGGAGTATTTAGGGTTGGAGAGTGGTCTCCCCTGCTTCAGTCCGGATTTCACGTGTCCTGACCTACTCTGGATACTGCTACCTATGAATAATGCTTCGCATACGGGACTATCACCCTCTATGATGTATTTTTCCACATACTTCTGCTCCATTATTCAAGTGGATATTGCAGTCCACAACCCCGAATGCAAGCATTCGGTTTGCCCTCTTCCCCTTTCGCTCGCCGCTACTTGGGGAATCTCTTTTGATTTCTTTTCCTCTAGCTACTGAGATGTTTCACTTCGCTAGGTTCGCTCCCTTAAAGGTAATACCTATCGCTAGGTATTGGGTTGCCCCATTCGGAAATCCACGGATCAAAGCTTCTTGACAGCTCCCCGCGGCTTATCGCAGTCTAGTACGTCCTTCATCGCCTCTATCACCCAAGGCATCCACCATCTGCCCTTAAAAGCTTATTAATGAGATATTCTAACTTATCACTGCCTTGTTCAATCTATAATTATAAATAAACAAGAAATATTGTAATCTTTATATATTTGGCTATTAACAATAAATTTTCAAATAACACATTTTGCTTTTATTTTTATATCAAATAAAAAAATGGAAGTAGAATTATACATAAAAAAACTTAATTAATCCTTAAAATATACTCTATCAAAGAATAAAACACAAAAAACATAATTAAAGCAATAAAAAAATCAAGAATTCTAGTTATTTTTGCCAGCACCTGACTTAATCTCAAAGCACCATATCCTAAGCCAAAAAACCAGAGGAATGACGCAGTGAGAGCCCCAAAGGCAAAAATAATCTTTTCCTCAAAGTTAAACATCAAGGCAGAGGCTCCCACCACAAAAACCGTGTCTAAATACACGTGTGGATTTAAAAACGTAACCGCTAGGGTGAGTAAAAGGGTTTTTTGCATTGAGGGTTTGTGCTGTGAAGAAAGCTTGAGTGATGATTCTGCAAAAAGGGCTGCTTTCAATGAGACAAGCCCATAATACAAGACAAACAACGCACCAATAAGCGCAAGAGAGACATTCAACACTTTATTCTTGGCTAAAATTCTCCCACACCAAAGATTCCCACAAGCATTAATACTATATCACACAAAAAGCAAATCCCACTCACCATAAAAATATGATTCTTATTTATCCCCTGTTTGATAATAAAGGCATTTTGTGCGCCAATGGCAGAAATAAGCGAGAGTGAAAGAAAGAAACCTTTAAAGAAAAGCAACATCGATTTTATTATCCCTTCATCAAACTCAATGCTTGATTGAAAAACCTTTTATCCACAAAAATATAATCTCTATTGAAAGCGGATATTACTAACACGCTAATGTTATTTTCTTTGAGAGGTCTTAAAGCTTCATAGAGGATTCCATTCTCATTCAAATCATTGATAGAATCTGCTAGAGATAGCAGAGTGCCTTTAAATGTGTCTAAATAAAACGTTCTAAAAAGAGGGTAGCATTTACTTTTATCTTCACTAGCAACAGCAATGATACTCACACCATCTACTTCTTGAATAAGACAAAAGATATTTTTATCTATCTTTGGGTATTCCACCCTCTTATAAATAATAAATTCTGATTCTAAGATTCCTATTTTCATTGTATTATCTCTCTATCAAATCCAATACTGCTCCTAAAAGCAAAGGTTGCTATAAGGCGAAAGCTACATAAGGCAGTCTCCTTAGAGTGCTCAACTAGCTGCTAGTAACTAAGGATGAGGATTGCACTCGTTGCGGAACTTAACCCAACCTCTCACGAAAGGCAAAGGCTACATAGTGGAAGATTGCTATTGATTAGCTTACTCTGTAACTTTATGCCATAAGGGAGAATTTTATCTACTTGCAAAATGCCTTGTCCTTCTTTTAGGGTAGTTTGGAAAATTTTACTCTTTTTGTCTTCTGCATACACAATACTTTGAGCACCACAAATATTTTTGCTCTCTTACAAAGGCAGACATAATAAAATCCATACCATCTTGATGAATACCCTCTGGTGAATTGGTAGCACTTTCACCCTCAATACATTCTATTAAAACATGATGGACAATCAATCGTGCTCTATCAAAAACACTGAATCTTCTAATCTCTAAGAAAATAAATTGAATGATTTGAGTGAGATTCTCATCAAATAATACATCAGGCAATTCTTTAAATGTTCTAGCAGAATGTCTATAATCTGATGTTTCTAAAGAATTAGCATAAGTTTGAATAAAATGAGTGCTTGGCACTCTCTTAATCTCAATTGCTTTAGTAAGTGGAATCTTTTTGCTATGATTTCCTTGAAATGTTATCTTATATTTTGAAATGAGACGCTTTCTCTTAGAGACAAAAGAATCTAAATGCCTTTTTATATCCTCTTGCAAATTAAAATTCCGACAAATCCAAAGAAGCTATATCAATAGCATAACTCTTAGGTTGTTTTAATAAGTTATGATGAAGCAAAAAATCAATTTTTCTTTTATGTAGCCAATACATCTGGTTCAAATTGATGCAAATTGATGATAATAGAAAGAAGCAATTTTATGTGAGAAAGAAAAAATATCTAAGCCTATATCTTTATAATCAAACAAAAATATTGGCATTTTTATATTCATTTGGATATTCCTCATTATAGGAGTCTTATCTATTGTTAAGTCTTATAAGTTTCCATTTATACTTTGTTTATAGCTTTTATCATATTATTATCATACTTTATACTCATACTTTTATAGACTTTACACTTATATTTTATACTTTTTGTATTGTAATCATAGTATGAATCATAGACGATACTTTAATGGCTTTTAAAGGTTTAATGCTAGAAACCTTTGGTGGAGAATAGCGGGATCGAACCGCTGACCTCCTGCGTGCAAAGCAGGCGCTCTCCCAGCTGAGCTAATTCCCCGATAGATTTTCGTAAAGTTAATTGACAAGCAAAAGCTTATCCACAACCAAAGAAGTTTTTATAGAAGCTTTTTATATTTTATACTTCTTATATAGTTTAAAACTTCTTCAAAGGTAAAAGTTTGATGCGCTAATCCCTAAAGCATAAATGGAATCTTAAAAAATCTCTTTACACAGAGTCTAATCAATATGGTGGGCTTAGGAGGACTTGAACCTCCGACCTCACCCTTATCAGGGGTGCGCTCTAACCACCTGAGCTATAAGCCCCTTTATGATAAAAATAAACTAAAAAATAATAGCTAGTAATCTCTGATAACTAAGCAAGTTAACAGAATAATATTTTAAAAATCAAAATTCTCTATGAAAGGAGGTGATCCAACCGCAGGTTCACCTACGGTTACCTTGTTACGACTTCACCCCAGTCGCTGCATCCGCCGTGGGCGGTAACCTATTTAGTATCCCGACTTAAGGCGAATACAACTCCCATGGTGTGACGGGCGGTGAGTACAAGACCCGGGAACGTATTCACCGCAACATGGCTGATTTGCGATTACTAGCGATTCCAGCTTCATGTAGTCGAGTTGCAGACTACAATCCGAACTGAGAGATGTTTTAGAGATTTGCTCCACCTCGCGGTATTGCTCCTCTTTGTGCACCCCATTGTAGCACGTGTGTAGCCCTAGGCGTAAGGGCCATGATGACTTGACGTCGTCCTCACCTTCCTCCTCCTTACGAAGGCAGTCTCCTTAGAGTGCTCAGCCAAGCTGCTAGCAACTAAGGACGAGGGTTGCGCTCGTTGCGGGACTTAACCCAACATCTCACGACACGAGCTGACGACAGCCGTGCAGCACCTGTTTTCAAGCTCCCTAAAAGGGCACTCCGCTATCTCTAGCAGATTCTATCAATGTCAAGCCTAGGTAAGGTTCTTCGCGTATCTTCGAATTAAACCACATGCTCCACCGCTTGTGCGGGTCCCCGTCTATTCCTTTGAGTTTTAATCTTGCGACCGTACTCCCCAGGCGGAATGCTTAATGCGTTAGCTGCATTACTGCCCTGACAAGCAGGGCAACAACTAGCATTCATCGTTTAGGGCGTGGACTACCAGGGTATCTAATCCTGTTTGCTCCCCACGCTTTCGTGCATCAGCGTCAGTAATGTTCCAGTAGGTCGCCTTCGCAATGAGTATTCCTCTTGATCTCTACGGATTTTACCCCTACACCAAGAATTCCACCTACCTCTCCCATACTCTAGAGTCACAGTTTCAAATGCAGTTCTATGGTTAAGCCATAGGATTTCACATCTGACTTATGACCCCGCCTACGCACTCTTTACGCCCAGTGATTCCGAGTAACGCTTGCACCCTCCGTATTACCGCGGCTGCTGGCACGGAGTTAGCCGGTGCTTATTCGTTAGATACCGTCATTATCTTCTCTAACAAAAGGAGTTTACAATCCGAAAACCTTCATCCTCCACGCGGCGTTGCTGCTTCAGGGTTTCCCCCATTGAGCAATATTCCCTACTGCTGCCTCCCGTAGGAGTCTGGACCGTGTCTCAGTTCCAGTGTGTCCGTTCACCCTCTCAGGCCGGATACCCGTCATAGCCTTGGTGAGCCATTACCTCACCAACAAGCTGATAGGACATAGGCCAATCCTTTAGCGAAAGCTTTCAGTTAAAAATTCGGCTTTGGACGATAAATCCTAGAATTTTCGCACAACCTAATCGTGTGCGAGAATTGCAGGATTTTGAGGAGATTTTGAAAGTTGTGAGGGCATTGCAAATGAGACATATTTGGCATACGCCGCACTGAAGCAATGTTCTCACTCTCTCAAAATCTGCCACAAGATGAATTCTTAACTGAAAGCCTCTTTCCCCCATAGGGAATATCCAGTATTAATCACCGTTTCCAGTGGCTATCCTAGACTAAAGGGCATGTTACCTATGCATTACTCACCCGTGCGCCACTAATCCATCTCTAGCAAGCTAGAGACTTCATCGTTCGACTTGCATGTATTAGGCACGCCGCCAGCGTTCACTCTGAGCCAGGATCAAACTCTCC
>NZ_NXLP01000014.1:0-36172 GCF_003364125.1 Helicobacter sp. MIT 14-3879 | reverse complement strand
TTCTATAGAAAAAAGTTCTTCAAAACTTTCTTTGATGATGGCTTTAGTGATTTTAAAGGGTAGGGGATTTGAAGCAGGATTAGAAATATCAAGACTCATAAAGGAATTTGGGGCATTTTTTTCTCCTTAATAACAGTAAAATTTATAAGATTTATCAAAAATACAAACCTTATAAATTTTACTGTTATGATTAAATTTTTATTTATATTTGTTAGGAAATATTCTAGCATAGCTAGGGTAAATTCTGTTATATTTTATGATATGGATTAAAAGTTTATTTATTCGTATAGTTTCATATATACTATGGTGTATTTTTTTTGAGTGTTTCCTAAAATTTTTGCCCAGCCAAGCTTGGCAGTATTTTCATCCCCTAAGATAAATTTCATTTCTGAAAAATAATTGATTTTAAGGTATAAGTCAACACAAAATTCATTATTTGTTAAAAACATTATGCTATTTTTCAAATCATTATGTTTAGTTCCATTGGGCATAAATTTAACTGCTTCTTGATATGAAAGATCTTTTATATAAATTGCTATTTTGTTTTGATAAGAAATAAATTTATCACCTAATATAAAATTACTTCCTAGAGTATGATTTTTTACGCCTAATTTATTTCTTTGAGCATCTGAAATTAAAATTTGGTGGGGTAAATTTTCAATGATTGATAATTTGTCTTTTAGTTTGAAATTAATTTGCAAAACTCTTTCAATATGTGTTTTTGGACGCCTTAAGCTTAATAATAAAGGTGCAAAAGGCAAATATTTGTTTGCAATATCGCATTCTTTAATTCCTAATATATTAAATAAAATTTGAGAGATAGAGTCTTTGAAATTGTCATTAAAAGATCTTGGATAATTTTTTAAGCCAATTACATCGAAGAATATCCAAAGTAAATAGTGATTAAAAAAATCAAAAAATAAAGTCCAGCCTTGTTCCCCATCTTCATTTCTAGATAGTTTATCTAGCATAAATGAAGGAAGTTGCGAAGACACCCCATGCAATCCCATAAAATTTACAAATAATTCTATAAATGATTGATCTGAAAAGATAATTTTTTCTAGATCTTTGTTTGGATGTTTTAGGCTTTTATTGGTTCTTAAAAATATATTTTTTTTTCCATAATCTTTTTCTAATTTTCTTATAAGTTTAAAAAAACTATATGAAGTTAGATCATTCATATTAAAGCTTTTTTTCCAAAGGAAGCAGGATAATGCAAAACTTCTTTTGAATCGAGGCATTTTATCTTTAATTCACAAAAGGAATTAATACTAGCAAAAGATGCTAAAAATTTAGATATAACTAATCCCAATAAATACACTTCGCCTAAAGTATAAAACTTAGAATCCTTAATGCTAAAAATAGCTAATGTCCCTTTTTTTGTAATATTTTCATCGATTAAATAAGTGCTTTTACTTTGAATATCAACTATAGATTCTTGTAAAAGTTCATAAGATTTCCAATTTGATTGATTATCTAAAAAACTATAGCTTTCTAATACGCCAAAAAAAGCTTTTCTGCTTAATATGGTTTGATATGAAAAAGATAAAACGGAAATAAGTTTCCACAATAAATTGCCATCAACACTACATCTTCTTGCTTCGCTTGGAATTTCCACATTTTTGGTATCGACACTTTTTAGATTGCAAGTATTAATATCACCTATTTTTAATTTTGAAGGTAAATCTCCATTGGAGCATAAAAGATCAATACTTATAGTCTCATCCATTAAGTAAGAAGAAGAAAAAAAGGAAATTTTACTAAATACTTCTCCTTTAGAATTCTTTTTAGTGTTTATGCTATAAAAATCTTTTTGATTGTCTTTTAAAAATTCAAAACGTTCAAAACTTTTATAGTTTTTTAGTAATCTCTTACCTCCTTCGCTATTATGCGCCCTAACTTGTAATGTTTGTATGATTTCATAGGCTTTAGGTTGGCTTCTATCAATGAAAATTCGATAGCTATCTTTTTTATGGTTATTTATAAGAGGTTCTGCACTTTTTGCAAAGATATTGATAATGGGTGTCATGCCTAAAGAAAGTAATTCTTTTCTAAATATGCAATTTGTTGGAAAAGGCTTAGAGAATTTAAATTCAATATTAATTGTTCTTCCTTGACAATTATTTAAAACATCTAAGCCATTAATTCTTAGAAAATTAAATTTATGAGGCATAAAAAAATATTCCCTTAATAAAGAAAAGGCCTCAAAGCCTAAATCATTGTAAGATAAACTACTTTCATCTGGATTCAATCCCATTTTTTCAATATTGTAAGTGTTAAGAAAAAATTCTTCACCAGTGTCCAAACATTGAATTTTTAATTCTTTCAAATAAGAGTGTATATACAATAATAAAGTAGTAGACATATAAGTATCGTTGCCTAAATATAAATTAATTTTTTCTAAGCCCAAATTGCTTATTTTTGTTTCTGCTTTATCTACTTGTAATTTTAAATTAAAAGTATAGTCCTGGTTTTTGCTTGATACGAAAACTTCATTTATAGAAATAGGGTAAAGATAGACATCATAAACGGTTTTAAATTCGCAAATACATTTATCTATAGGTTTTGATTTAACAACGGTTCCCTTAGGAATGGTAAGTTTATTTTCTTTATTATTTTGTTCAAGTTTAAATTCTTGCATACATAAAGAAGGCAGGGGGTTTGTATAGTTTGGGGAAATGATATTGATTAGAGATTCTGCAATATGTGGGATATTTTCGTCAAGCTCTTGATGAATTTTAGAACTAAGGATAGCCAAATTCTCAATAATTCTTTCTATATCAGGATCTTTGCTATCGTATGCTAAAAATGGAGTTAGCTTTGGGTAATTTTTTATAAAATGTTCTCTTGTTTCATATAAATACTCAAGTTCTTTTTGATAATAAAAAATATTATCTTTCATTTAACCTCACAATATCTATTATTTTTAAAGATAATTTCTATGCTGAATTCTTTAAAACGATCATCTTGGAAAAAACATTTTGCAATAAAAGAGAGCTGCCAAGGACTTAAACTATTATCGTAAGTAATAGAAACAACTCGTATTCTTTTTTCATAATTATCAATTAATTTTCTTATTTCCTTAGCCATTGATATACATAATTCACTAGAGCTAAGATTGATGTCAGCCATATTTGGCATCCCCAAATCTTTTGCGGTATAGCAGTCATTAATCTTAGAGTTGAGCAAAACCTTTATATTGTTCTTCACATCCTCAAAATCATTTTGATAAAAAGGAATGTATGTATTTTGCTCATCTAGATTGTGAATCAGTTTATCCAATAAAGACATTATTATTCTTTATCTAGTTTCCCTACTAAAGAAAGCTCAAAATTACCACCCATATATTTAAAATGTGGTCTAACGCTTAATCCTATTTTATACCATCCTGGTTCTCCTGGTATATCATCAACTTTAACTTGTGCAGCTCTAAATGGACGACGACTTCTTACTTCAGAAGGTGGATTTTCTTGATCAGAAATATATTGTCTAATCCATTCATTAAGTCCATTTTCAATATCACTTCTTTCTTTCCAGCTTCCTATTTCTTCTCGTTGTAAAACTTTTAGATAATGTGCTAATCTTGAGATTAGAAAGATATACGGAAGTTGAGTTCCTAGTCTATAATTTGTTTCAGCTTCTTTACCTTCTGGTGTATTTGGAAATATTTTTGGTTTTAATGGAGAATTTGCTGAAAAAAATGCTGCATTATTGCTATCTCTTCTTAGTGTTAAAGTTATAAAACCTGCTTCGGCAAGTTCATATTCTCTCCTATCTGTAATTAAAACTTCTGTAGGTATTTTTGATTGCATAGTTCCAAAATTTTCATAAAGATAAGTAGGTAGATCCTTAACAGTCCCTCCGCTTTTTGGTCCTATAATATTTCCACACCATCTATACTTAGCAAAGCTTTCTGTTAATCTTGTGCAAAAAGTATATGAAGAATTAGCCCATAATAAATGGTTATGTGAAGCATGAACATTTTCTTTGTAATTGAAACTTTTAATAGGATTTTCTTCAGGATCATAAGGGCTTCTTGCTAAAAATCTTGTCACTAGTAAGCCTGTATATTTAGAATCTTCATTTTCTCTAAAAGTTCTCCATCTTGTATATTGCGGTCCTTCTAACAAGCCTTGTAAATCTTGAATATTTGCAAGTTCAGAATAATCATCAAGTCCAAAAAACTTTGGACCAAAAGAAGTTAAAAAAGGAGAGTGACTCATAGCCGCAATACTGGCCATTTTATTTAAAAAAGTCATATCAGGACTTGCTGATCCAAGTTGATAATCTCCAATGATCGCCCCTACAGGTTCTCCTCCAAATTGTCCATATTCTGAAGAATATATATTTTTATAGACAACACTTTGTGTTATATCTGGATTATTTTCAAAATCCTCTAAAGCTTCTTCTTTTGTTATATCAAATAGGTTAATTTTTATATTTTCATTAAAATCAGTTCTTTCAACCAAAAATCTAAGTCCACGCCAAGTAGATTCAAGTTTTTGAAATTCTTCATTATGTAAAACTTCATCCATTTGTTTTGAGAGCAAATGATCAATATGAGCTATCATTTCATCAAGTGCAAATTTATTGATTTTTTCTTCAGCATTATCGCTTTTTACAATCTCTGAAATAAATTCAGCAACACCTCTTTTAGCAATACTGTAACTTTCATCAGTTTTAGAGTATTTACTTTTCTCCATAATTTGTTCAATAATTGGAGTATCGACTATTTTAGTATTTGCCATTTTAATTTCCTTGCTCTTCTTGTTTAATTTCTAAAAGTAATTTCTCTTTTGTTTTTTCATTTTTTAATGCTTCTAAAACAGCTTTTCTAAAATCAGGGATATTACCCATAGGTCCTTTTAACGCCATTAATGCTTCTCTTAACTGCAATAACTTATTTAATTCAGGTATTTGTTTAGCTAAATTATCTGGTGAAAAATCTTTCATACTGGCAATATTAAGTTTAACATCAAGCTCTTCAGTTCCTGTATCAAGAGTGTTTTTTACGCTAAAACTCGTTGTTATATCGAGTTTTCTCATCACTTGATCGAAATTGATTTTGTTAATCTGTAAAATTTCTCTTTCTTCTAAAGGGGTTTCATTTTTTCCTTTTAAATTTGCCATTACCATTAATTTTAATGGTAATTCTACGTCTTCACTTTGTCCATTAGTTTTGGCTTTGTATGTAATATTGATACGTTCTTTTGGGGCATGAGATCCATCTGACATTGTTAAATCCTTAATAATGATAATTTTTTAAATTTAGCTATTATATTAAAATTTGCTAAATTTAATCTTGTATTATTTAATTTTATTTTTTGCGTTTTCATATTCTTCGGCTAGATAGTCCTTTAATAAAGTTTTTTCCATCAATTCCACTAAATATATATTTAGAATTTTTGAGTTTTTTTTCATTCCTTTTGATTCAAAAATTTTTGCCATTTCTAATAAGGAGTTGATATTATTCATAATAGAATTATTAAAATTTTCTTTATCAATATTCATCAACATTTGCTCAAAATCTTGTGATGTTTGCTCCTTATTAGTTTTTTTAATTGAAAATAAACTTTTTTTATGTTCTTTTGCTTTAATAAAATATTTATAAACCTCTTCTTTGCAAATAAAATCACCATTTTGAAAACGTAGAAGTTCAATGGTTTCAAATTTAGAAATAAAATTACTCGTTAATATCATAAGAATATCTAGTTGTTTATTTTTTTTCTTTTTTTCTAAAAAATGACAAAAGAGTTGTATACCTTCTATCCAAAAAGGATTTAAAATAAGTTCTTGCATAAAACATTTAATATGTTCTATATCATTTTTTTTATCAGAAAGCAATATACGGATTATATCTGCATCAGGTTTTCTTATTTTAGTAATTTTTTCATTATTGCATTCGGGCAAACACTTAATTTTTCCCCACATTGCTTGGGTAAATAAAGCATAGATGTTAAGATTATTTTCATCCTCTTCCAGAAGTTCAAATGCAAGTTTTTGATAAAAAATTTTATATTCTCTTTCATTGAGAGAATTAATATTATCACTTTTAATATTTACAGATACTTGGGTTACTGGTGATTTTGGAAGTTGTGTTGAAGTTTGAGCAATTTCAATTTTTGCAAAATTACAGGATAGTAAAGCTTCAAATTCTGAAAATAAAGCAATAAATTGCTTGGTAATTTCGGGAGATATAAGCACTTCTGTTTTATTATATTCCTGAATAAAATTTTGAATTAAATTTTGAATTTTTCGTTTTTGAGTTAGTATATAATCATTATTCTCATCCATAAGTTTTTTTAAATGTTGAAAAAGGAATAAAAGTTTTTCAAAACATTCTTGATTATTTAAATTAAAACACGATAAAAGAAAATAATTACAGGTTTTAAATTCTAAAGAATGTTGCATTAATATAAATTGGGAATATTGATAAACTTTATCCCAAGAAATATTTTCATGATTTAAAGTTTTATATTTTGACATTTCATCTTCAAGTAGTTGAAATTCTTGTAGTTCGTCTAAATTATTTTTTGATTGATCGCAAAAAGGCATTATAATTCCTTTAAAAAATTTATTCCATTGTAATTAATTTTTAAAAAATATTATGTTAATTTTTTAAAAATTTACTTTAGAATTAGTTGAAAACTATATTCAATCAGAAAGGATTTAATTTAATGTTCTATAAAAAAAGCTTATTTCTTTTATTGCCTTTGCTTTTCTGTGCTTGCTCAAGCGTAGTCAGCATCAAAATCAACAATAAAGAAAATTCTAATCTTAATAAAAGAAATGATGATGTTCCTGTAACAGCTATTGTATATCAGCTTAAAGATATTAAAAAATTTGAAGAAGCAAGTGATATAGATTTAACGACTAGAGAAGATGGTGTATTAGGAAAAGATAAACTTGATTCTATTAAAACACAAATTGCGCCTAAAGATAACATTATCGCAATTAAAGTAGATAGCGGAGAAGTTCCTTATGTTGGAGTTCTTGTTTTGTTTGCAAATAATACAAACAAAGTAACAAAAGTATGGGCAAAAACTAAAGATGCAAATGGATTTGGAAGTAGTAAGTATTTGAAATTTGAAATATCTAAAAAAGGTATTAAAAGAATTGAGTAGGAATTATATATGGCAAATAAATTAAAAGTTGCTTGGTTTGATGGACTTAATATAGGACAAACTCATTTTGAGCAACAAGAAAGATTTTTCAACAGAAATATTGATCTTAAAACTATAAATATATATAGCAATCTATATGGTATAATCGACTTAGAATTTTCTCAAGAAATGTTATTACAGGGAAAAATTGCACTTTCTAAAATTTCAGGTATTGCACAAGATGGAAGCATTTTTAATGCACCAGAGCAAGATTTGTTACCAGAGCCTATCGAAATTAATTATGAATCTTTGATTGATTCTGTTGTGGTATTGAAAATTCCAATCGGAGTTACCGATATTGCTGATTTGTCTTTGAGAAACACTTTTCCAAATTCAAAGTATATATGTCTTAGAAATAGTATTGCTTTAAGAAATTATGATGATTCAAAATCCAATGCAATGGATAAAATTGAAGATGAATACGAGCTTGAAAATTTAACTTTTACGCAAGAAAAAAAAGACTTGCTTCTTGCAAGTTTAAGATTAAAGCTTGGTATTTTAGGCAATTCGACTCCGGATGAACTTGAATTGCCAATTGCCAAAATTAAAAATATTGATATTAATAAAAAAATAGAGTTGGAAAATGATTTTATACCTACTTGCTTAAATACCAGTAAAATACCTACCATAAGATCTTTTTTGGAAGAAATTATTTTTTCAATCAATCAGCATAAAAAGGTTTTATCCAATATTTTTAAAGGCATAGATCAAACAAAAAATACATTAGATTTTAGTACTTTTTTATCTCTTAATCTTTTAAAAAAATGGTATTTGATATTTTCACATCTATCAAAAAAAGATAAAATGCATCCTGAATTTTTATATGAAAAATTTTTAGAATTTCAAGGAGAACTTGCGGCTTTTAGCAATGAAGAATCTTTTTTAGATTTTATTCCATATAAACATGATAATCTTTATGGCACCTTTTTAAATATGATGAATAATTTAAGATTATTGTTTTCTAAAATCACAAGCCCTAAATACTTTATAGCTAAAACTAGCATTAATGGCAATGGCTTTTATGATTTTATTTTTGATAATCCAGGTATTTTAGAAGATGCTGAAATTTATTTTGCAGTTCGTGCAGATTCAACTATAGAGTATTTACTTAGTAATTTTAAAACTCAAAGTAAAATACATACTCAAAGTAAAATTAAAAATATAGTCGCAACTCAGCTTGGAGGTTTAAATGTAGATCAAGTACCTAATGTTCCATCTAGCATTCCTTATTTAAACGGTTATGTTTATTATAAAATAGATAAAAGAGACCCGTTATTTAAGGATTTTAAAAATGAAAATGTTATCAGTATTTATTTAACCAATAATATAAAAAATCCTGATATCATAATGTGGGCGGTATTTCAATGAGTGAAATGATTAATAATGAGGGAAAAAAGGCATTAAGCTTACTTCTTGATTCAAATTTTGATGGTTTAAAAAATAATAAAATCGTTGATTATTCTTTAGAATTACTTTTGCTTTCCTATAGACTTTCAAAGATAACTTCTATAGACACAAATAATATTAATCAACTTAGAGAAACATTGATTAATAAAATTTTAGATATAACTTCAAAGTTAAGTATGTGTAAAGAATATGATGAAAAAGAAATTATTAAATTCAAATATTGTCTTTGTATTTTTATAGATGAAAGTTTAATGAAAAATGAACTTTTTATCGATTTTTGGGCTCACAATACTTTAACAGTTAGATTATTTGATGAAACTTTGGGTGGCAATAATTTTTATGATATTGCATCTTCGTGGATCAACAATCCTTTTAAATTTAAAGATTTTTTAGAATTTGTTTATGTTTGCTTGATTCTTGGATACAAAGGAAAATATAATGAGGCTAAAGATAGAGATGAAAAAATAATTCATTTTTGTGATAATATTGCTGCATCGTTAAGGCCGGTTTATGAAGTAGAAGAGGAGTTAGCTTTTAATAAAGCGTATAAGATCGGCTTAAAAGAGAATGTTTGGCAGAAATTTATAAGATTATATTTTAAAAAAATAATTATTATTGTGCCAATATTAATTATATTGGGAGTCTTTGGTTATACAATTTTTAATTTAGAAACTAATAATATTAAAATGGATAATAATATATCTGTATTGATAAAAAATTTAACACATATAGAATAAAATTTTATTTATAATAATTTGTTAGATCAAGTTTGTTGGTGCTTAAACGAAAACTTAAATCAATAATCTCAAAGACTATGCAGAACTTGCCTGGGCTAGTTATTTTTATTTTAATTTTTTAATAATAATTAAAATTTTAACAAAAGGAAGGCGGTGTGAAAATACTAAAAAGTCTATATATTATTTGGATTATAATTTGGGGATTTGGAGCTATTTTAGGTTATTCTATGGCATATGATACAACTTTTACTGAAATGTTCTTTTTTATTATTATATTATATCTTTTTCCATTGTTACCTTATTTTTATTATTTGATTTATAACAAAGCAAGAAAAGCAAAAAATGTATTTGTTGCTATTTGTTGCTATTTGTTGCTATTTGTTGCTATTTGTTGCTATTTGTTGCTATTATTGATCAATAGAAATAATGTTAATTTTCAGCTATGCTTAATTACTATTGCAATACATATTATAATATTTGCAACAATTTATTTAATTAAAAGAAATAAAAATGAAAATTCAAATCAATAATCTCAAAGACTATGCAGAACTTGCCTGGGCTAGTTATTTTTATTTTGATTTTTTAAATACTAGAAATATATTCGAACTAGATTCTAATCAAGAAAAAATTCAAGATAAAAATTCTTCTAGAGACTATAGAGAAGTAAAAATAAATTTAGAACATATTATAAGTCAAAAATACAAAGATCAAGAAGTATTGATTAATTTAAAAAAAGATGATACTTGGCAATCAAGAATGTTAAATTTCCTTGATGAAAAAACAAATTATGATAAACTCAACGGAGAATTTGGAGAATTACAAGCTAGAAATTTCTCTCAAAGATATGAGATTAAATTCCACCAGCCTAACACTTTAAGTGGTTTTAGTGCTACTTTGTTTTATGATATGCAAAAAGATAAGTTTATAGTAGGATTTAGAGGGACTGAAAATTTGGTAAATATAGATGTAATGCAAGACCTAGCCCTATCCCTTAATAGCAACCTCCAATCTCCCCCTCTTTTAGAATTTTTAGAACAAGTGGATAAAATAGTCAAAAATGAAAATAAAAACATTATATTTGTAGGACATTCATTGGGTGGATATTTAGCTCAAATGGCTTTAATATATTGTGATAATAAATATAAAGATAGATTATCCCTTAGTCCTAATGAAGTTTATACTTTTAATGCTCCTAGTGTTCATGGATGGAATTTCCCTAATGTGATTATAAATCTAAATACTATAAAAATTTTACGCGATATTTTAGGAAAATATACTATAGATATTTCAGAAAAAATTACCCATATTTATGATAATGGCGGAGTAAAAATCATAGCTTCAGCTCAATATGGTGCAAACAATGCCCTAGGCATATACACAGGAAAAAATGAACACTCTATAAAACCTCTTGTATATACTCTTTATTTTTATTCTTATCTTTTAGAACTTAAAGAAAATGAAGCTAAAGTAATAAAAAACAATTCTTTAAAAGAAGGTTTAGAAAATTTAAATCATTTTATGAAAAATATTGAAATATATACACAAACTTTTGTATTAAAAAATAATACTATCAATAGAAAAAATTTTGGCAATAAAAATGGACATTTTGGATTTTTTAGAAATCATCCTAAAAAAATCAATCATTTTGAATGTTTTCTTTCGTTAATAGCAACTATAGTGCAAGAAACAAATGGTATTTTTCAAGAAGTTGAAGATTATTATACAAGTTATAATGCCCCTGTAATTAATCAAACAAAAATCATAGATTTTATTTTAAAAGTGCAAGAAAAAGAAAAATACATTTTAATTCTCAATCAAAGTGATTTTAACAAATACAGAAAAGATTGCTCTTTTATTAATAATCAGGAAAATTTAGCTTATAAAATCGCTATTGGAGATTTTAGAGTTTTTATTGTAGTTTATCAAGATATAAAATGTCTTGAAAATATTAGCAATATAGCAAAAATATATGGATATAATTCAAAAATTTATAAAATAAAAGATCAAATTTGGGATGAACAATATTTAGGTGGAGTTTGTAAAATATCTCAAGCTTTATATTTTAGCGGAAAAGCTAAAATAGGCATAATTTAGGGGAAATTATGGTAGGTAGAGACTTTTTATATTCTATCCACAAAGATAAAAAAAGTATTTATTTACTTTGTGAAAATAAAAGCATAATCGATTGTCAAAGCATTTATGAAGAGCTTTTTAAACTTGAGGCAACAGCAAATTTTTCTTTTGAAGAATTAAAATCCTACCAAGCCTATATCTTCCTAAACTCCACTCTCCTTACAGGTTCAACCGAACTTTCTAATAATCCTTTTTATTTTGGAGAATTAGATAAAGATAATACCATCAAACAAGACATACCCAGTTATTATTTTTCTCCTAAAGATGAAAGTAGTGGTAAAGGAAGACTTAGCATCTTTTATAAAAATGATGAGCTTAGTTTGCTTAATTATTCTATATTAGAAAATTCTTTAAATATCAAATTAGAATGCTTAAGCAAGCAAAGCTTAGAATACAAAAACTTAATCTTAAACACTCTTAAAACTCAAGAAAACACACAAGTAGATAAAAAACAAAGCATTGTTAAACTTCATGTCCTTTTAGAAAATCAAAACCTAGAATGTATCCATGGAGGTAAAGTTATACTTAAGTCAAATAAAGGAAAATTCTTTAAAAGTGATGGTATTCCTATTATGCTAGAGAGTGATTTATTAAACTCTAGTATAGTAGCTTGTCCTAATACTACAGCAGGTATAAATACTCCTTGCACTAAGGTAGTTGATATAAAAGGAGCCTTATCTCAAAAGAAAGTCAATAATGAATTTGTAATCTTACAAGAACTCATTAGCACTTGCACCACAGACAAAGGCTTTCCTCTAAAAGTAAGCTTTACTCCTACTAAGTTTAAATTCGATTATAGCTTTGATCCTAAGGAGGACTTAGGAGGTAAGAGTAAGGAAAGTAGTTTAGGATATGAAAAACCTATTTTTTATATTGATTATAAAATTGACTATGAGCAAAAAGATTTTATACCTATTTATTCTATGAAAATTTTAGATGAGGAATTAAATTCAAATGATGATGGTATAAAAGAATATGAACTCGAAATTAGCAAGGCTAAAGAACTTGATGAATTTTTGAAATCTCAAGAGCTTGTTAAAAACTTATTGCAAGATTATATTACCAAAGAAAATCTTTATAAATTTATGGATATTACACTGCAAAATCATACAAAATTTTATATTTTTATCATTCCAAAAAATATCCCAAAAGTTTTAAAAAAATATTATAAAGATAATGAAGCTTATCAAAACAATAAAGATTATGGAGTGGGAAAATTTAAAATTTTAGATAGAATTAATATCTATGATGATAAAACAAGCAAAAGTATCGAAATCTATTTAGCACCATGTGAAGCTAAGCGTATAAAAATCATTTTTAATGAAAATTTATATGAAAAATTAACACAAACTTCAATTTTTTGCATAAGATAAAATAATGAAAGATGCTATAAATATTCACTCTATTATTCATAATCTTGATTTTAAAGATATAAAGCAAAAAATTGAAAATATTATTCAATATAAAGAGCCAGAAAAACTCATCGTTATAGCTCCTAATGCTTTTATAGCACAACGCATTTCTGATTTGCTTAAATATAATGATAGTAAAAAAGAAAAATTTAAATTTTATACTTGGGAAAATATCAATTTTAATACTCTTTTTGATAAAGAAATTGAAATGAGTTTGGAAGGTAAAACACAAATAAAGAAGAATGATTTAAAAATCACCATACCTATACAATTCCTTAAAAATGAAGCTTATTCAAATCCTTTGGTGAAGTTTTATAAAGCGGTAGTAAATGATCCAAGTGCTAGGAAAATGATTAATTATGAAAAAATTAAAATTTCAAAAGCATTGATAATCAAGAGACAAGATAAAACAACTAAACAATTTACTTGTTTTCCAGAAGATAATAGAACAGTTTCACCGACATGCAATTATGTCAATGAAGAATCTGATAAACTAGAAGAAGTGTTAAAACAATACCAACATCCTACTTTTCAGCTTTGTTTTACACTATTATTAAAACAAAGCAATTTATGGGGTAAAGAAAATATTAGCAAAGAAGAAGCAGAAAAAAATCAAGCTTTTATTTATCTTAATAAACTTTGCGATGATATCAAAAATGATCTTACCTTGCTTAGTCAAAAAAATATCTTTGCCAAAGAAGATAAGCAAAAATTTGAAAAAATCCTTGACGATACTTTTAATGAAATTAAAAAGAATTTAATTAAAGTCCTAGAAGATGGAGACAAAGACAAAACAAGAACCCTTTGGCTAATAGGCATAACCATAGCAGCGGTTATTGTAGGTGTTGCAATAAGTATTGCCTCTCTTGGAGCGGGTACTTTGGCTATAGCAGCTACTTTAGGGGGAGTAGCTTTTGATATTGGGATGGGTATTAACGATATTATAAATTATGAAGAAGAATTAAAAAAAATACAAGCAAGTAAATTTTATCTTCCTTTTGCTGTACCTCTTATGAAAACTTTATTTGAGGATATTTCTTATATTAGTGCTCTTTGCTCAACGCAACTTTATTCTTGTATGATTTTTTATGATAATAAATTTTTAGATTTAAGTGCATTTAATCTTTCATGTTTTTTTGAACAAAGCAAAAATACAATCAATCAAAACACCTATATTATAGAAGGAGAATGCGATCAAGATTTAAAATGTCATATTCTTAAAAATTTTGGTATCGCTACAGACAAACCAACACAAACAAAAGAAAATGAAGAAAAACAAGATGAGTTAGGAAATATTAGCACTCTTCATACTTTTAATCCTAATATCAATGATTTTTCAAAAAATTATCAATGTGCTTTAGATCTTTATGAAGAACAAGATAAAGATTTTAAAAATTTTGTGTTTATAGAACAGCCTCAATTCTTATCAAGGGGTTTAGCAAAACTTATCAAAAATGACATCTCAAAGAGCAATACAAGCTCTAAACAAAATAAAAACTATCTTTTAATCTCACAAGCACCACACAATACTATGGCAAATTTAAGTCAAAGTATTACCGAAGAGATTTTTAAGACAAATATCATAAGACCTGAATCTCCAAAAGATAAAACACAAATAGATTATAGTAAATACGATCTTGAACAAGATGAAGATTCTAAAGAATTTGTTTTACAACTTTCTCCTTTTGTAAAAGAAAGTGCCGCTGAAGCTAGAGCTCTTGAAGATTGGTTTAAGAAAGATATTGACGATAGAGACAATAATGCAAAATTAAAAGAAATAGCTAGTCATTTCTTAAGTGCAGAATATAAAAAAAATATTGAAAATGTTGAAAAAAAAATAAAAGAAAATCAAAAAAGCCTTTATAAAACACTTTTAGATAATTTAACCCTTGAATCTTTTAATGAAAATCATCCTGATAGCCAACTAGAGTTTTTACCCATAGAACAGATTTTGCAAGTTGGACTCATTATAGCCAGTGCAAAAATACAAAATATCCCCATAGAAGTCGTATCTTCAGACTATACTAACAATCACAATATCGACCTAAAAGAACTTAGCGAACTTTTTTATAAAATAGCTACAGATAAAGCTTTTTTAGAACAACTTGACAATAAGCTTCAAATAGGCGATATAGAAATAGATCTTAGTAAAAATTATAAAAGCGTAGATGATTTTATTTTAAAAAATATCATCCCTAAGGAAGAACTAGATTCTGCCTATGATGAAGTCAATTTTATGAATTTACGCCTTGAAATTTTGAAAAAAGCTTTTGAAGATTTTATCTCTTCTCTTGTCCCTTTTGCGGATGGTTTTGAAGAGGCTTTTGCGAAATTAGCACTTATATTTGCACTTACTAGTGTTGCTGTCATAGTTAAAAATAGAGGACTTATTAAAAATCTTTCTTTGCTTGGTAAAAATTTTAGTTCTATGTTGGGTAAAAAAGAATTTAAAAGCTTTTTGCAAGATTTTTTAAAATTTGGCACAAAAGATCTAAAAATAGTAAGCAAGGAAGTTATCAAAAGTTTTCATCCGAGTTTAGCTCTTTTGCTGGCTTTAAAAGAAGATTATAAAATTCTAAAAAATAATAAAGAATTTGTAAAAAAACTCTCACATTTTAGAATCGATGAAAATGTTATTAGCAATACGATTGATGATTTACATTCTAACTCAAAAAAAAGATTTAATGCAAACAAAAAAATAGAAGGACATCTTTTTGCTTATGTAGAATTGGAAGGTGGTGAAGATAAAATAAAAGCGAGTGCATACACTAGAAGAAAAGGGGTAATGAAGCATTTGGGCTTTTATCATAGAATGCGTTTTTTTAAAACTTTAGCTTCTCCAAAAGAATTGGCTGCGGGTATTGGTATAAGTGCTATTAGCAGTATAGCTAAATATATTGTTAGTGATATGTATAGCATTCATACACAAGTTTTACTCGCAGAATATGAAGATATATTTTTTCTCAATCTAGAAAGACACCACCACCCCTATGCTACGATAAGAAATGAATTTTTGAGCTATCCTTTAGCCATACATTCAAATTTTGCCTCTTATAATTTTTCCACAGCATTATTTGGGTCAAGACTTGAAGCACTTTCTTTAGAAATTTTTCCAAATATCATACTTTATTCTTCAGCATATAAAAAAGTAAGGCAAGAATTTACTACTTCAGCAGTTTATACCATAAGAGAAATGGTGGTTAAAAAACTTCTTTCTTATATAGTGCCTGATGAATTAAGAGGAGGACTCGATGATAAAAGCTTTATGCAAAAATTTTTACAAAGACACATTACTAAAGGAGATATTATGAACCAATATTATTTAGATAAAAATTTTATCAATACAAATTTAAATCTTCCTCAAAAGGAAATAAAACTAGCTTTTATTGAAAAATTTCAAGAGAGAGATGAAGTTGCTGCTTTAAAGGCTTATAATGAACTCATCAAAATCCTTTCTGAAGTGATAAGTGGAAATCTAAACGCCAAAGGCAAACAAATACTTTCTAGTCTTAAAATCATAGGCAAAAATAATATCAAGGCTTTATATGTTGGAATTAATGATGAAAATAAACAAGATAAAAGCCTGAAAACAAATAAATCTAATCTAAACTCCAAAGAAACAGAATATAAAACTTATGAAAAACGCCCACCTTTTTTAGGCAGGCTAGCCACTACTATCATAGCAGAAAGGACTTATTAATGAATAAATTATTTTTAGCTACCTTACTTATTTTTACTATAAACGCTTGCAAAGGAGAGGATATGAATAACAATGAAGATATTAATAAAGATGTTAAAATGGTTTATGCACCTAATGGAGTGGGTATAAAACTCAATACAAAAACCAATGAATTTTTATTTAATCAGCGAAAAAAACCTACAGGCAAATACACTAAAGAATACACCAAAGCCCTTTTGGAAGCTGTTCATATAGTCGATAATTCTCCTTATAAAAAATCTTATGAGCCTAAGTATTTAGAACCAGAATTTCATACAGGGCAAAAATCCACTCTAGTAGAATTTAAAGAATGGCAAAAGATTTATTTAAAAGATCCTGTTAAAGGAGCTATTGCTCCTTGGACTAAAGCAGAAAAAGCTTATTTTCATTCTTTAGATGGAGAAGGAAGATATAATTATTTAGTAAAAAGAAGTGGTTTAGTATGCACTCCTATAGATTTAAAAGATAGTGCTTTAATAAGACCTAAAAGACCTAAAGAAAAAAGATTTATAAATGCTTATGAGCAAGGTATGAAAGATTATAAAGAAGCTAAGAGATTAGATTATAAAGGATATGATCTTCTTCAAAAAGCCATTAAGAATTTAAGCTATGCTTATGAAGAGGGTAAGGATTATAAAGCAGGACTTACTTTAGCAGAACTTGGATATTCAAAAGATTATTTTAGAGCCATTATAGGTAAATTAGATCAAGATGAAAACAATGAAGCTTTATTGGATAAATTAATCAATGAATTTTTAAATGCTAATTATAGAAGTATAAGGATTTATGAAGAGCTTATAGACAAGTATGACTTAGGAGATGCTTATTGGGGTTTATATGTTTATTCGCGTAAAATAGAAGATACAGTATTTGATGATAGATTTTATTTTGCTGAACTTAAAGACAGCAGTGAAAAACTTTATAAAAATGCTTTTGAACATGGAGCTTATGGAGCTTTTAGCGCTAAGGCAAATACTATATATTCTAATTTAATTGCAGGAGAATATCAACTTTGCTTAGGTATATTGGGTAATAAAAAAGCTTTTTATGAGGCATTTATCGAGCTTTCTAGTGCAGGTTTGATGTCAAGAGGCTTTCAAGCTCTTTGGCTTGGAGCACAATTAGGAGATAAAAGGGCTTTAGAAGATTTAAATAATGATTCTTTTGATGCTTTTATGATAGGAGCTCATGAAAATCCCTTAAAAAAACAACTCATCAAAGACTTTGCTAAAAATCCTCCTTATGATAAATACGGTATGCTTCCTTTCTTAGATGAGTTAATCTCTACAGAATGGATTATAGATCCAAATGAATATGATTTTATTTATGATATTAATAATGATGTAATGAGGACAATGTTAGGTAATATTAAAAAGGGTAAATATAAAGATCCAAGAGATGTAGATTCTACTCCTGAAAGTAGATGGGAATTTGATAAATATTTGACTGGCAACAAGGAAAACTTTGTAAGAGCTTATAGTTATGATATACCTAATCACTGGAGCGAAGGAGATGTAGAAATTTATTTAGAAGAGCTTTATTTACAAGCCAAACTAGCAGCTCTTACTCCTCCTCAAGGCTATCCTAATGCTCCTTATTATTTTACACCTGAAAGACTAGAATGGATCTATCAAAAAGGAGATTTAGACGCTAAACTTGATCCAAGAATCCCTGCTATATATAGAGCCAATTTCCCTGAAGAGCTTAGAGCTAAAATAAGAGCTTATGCTAAAGAGCATAATATCAAAGAGTAAAAAATCACTCAAAATCTTTAATATATTTTTCTAGTGCTTTTATGGTAAGATTCTCAAAAAGAATCTTATCTTCTTTAATATTATTTTGTATTACAGCTTCAAGATATTTAATAAACATATTTTCTTCCATTTCTTCAAAAATTGGAGTATATAATTCTTTTGCAATCATACTGAGTGCTAAAATATTGATTAATTTTGTAGATTTGATTAAGGGTATATTATTAACAATACTTTCAAAATCTTTGATACTAATAGGGGAATAATCTTTGTTTAATTTAGAGTTTTGTTGTTTTGTTTTAATATCTTTAAAATTTTTCATTAAGCTTTTTAAGATATTTTCATATTCCAATGAATTTGGATTCTTCTGGGTAATTTCTTTTAAAAAGCTTTTATCTGTTTTTTCTTGTTCGATGAATTTATAATCATTATTTTTTAAAATTTCTTTTAATTCTTCATTTTTATCAAAATTTATACTTGTTTTTCCTCTAGGTTTAATTTCAATTTCGTCAAAGTGATTGCGTTTTTCAATATCTTCTAAGTATTTTTTATTCTCTTTGATACTTTCTTCAATGCTGTTTGCATCTACAAATTTAAATTCTAAATTACCGATTCTAAAAATATCACCTATACTAATTATTATTTCATAACCATTTGGTATTTTAGAAAAGGATTTATTGTAGTAAATGTCAGCATCTTCAAAAGGTGCAATTGTAAAAGATCCTTCTTCGTAAGATACTATAGCATGTGTATTTTTAATTTGTTCTAGCTTGTCCTGAATGCGAAAAGTGCAATCATCTCCGCTTCCTATAGTACCACCTTTTGTTTGAAATATAAACAATTTAGCACCATTAACACATTCGTCATAATTTTCAATAGCAATTCCTATTTCTTCTTTTTCTATCATTGTTTATTTACCCCTGTGATATTTTCTACTATTTTAAGATTGTTTAAGATATAAACTATATTATTTAAATCACTAGCACCGTTAATAATTTCAAAGTCAAAATATAAGTTTTTATTATTGTTAAATATAATGCTGTATGTAGAATTGTTTTTATTATCTTTTATAAATTTACACCACGCCCATTCTCCCTTATATGATTTTGTATAATTTAAATTAGGATTAAAATAATTATAGGCTGTGAAATCTAAGCTTGTTCCATTATTAAATTCTTCAGCTATAATCTGCAAAGATTGATTAAATGTATGGTCATACTGGATATTTTTATTATGATAACCAAATTTTATAAAAGAAAAGTCTGCACTTAAATCAAGGCTTTGAATAGTAAAACTAACTTTTATGTTGTCACTAGCATTCAACATAAGGCTTGAAAGATTGCCTGTATTAGTAATAAAATCTAAAAATTCTTTAGAGAAATTTAATTTTGAAGCAAATTGAGAATTAATAGAATAGTTATTTTTTCTTTTTACTAAAACATTGTTCAAGTATTTTTTATAAAAACTATTTAATACTCCATTTCTACCAAAAAATGTTTTAAAACTATCCATACTAAGATTAGCTGTGCTTTCTTCATTGAAAGGATAAAATGGCGCAATATCATTGATAAATGGATTGTATACTTCGTTAATCCAAGCAGTATTAAATAATGAAATACCATAGTTTTCAATCAAATTCCAAGAATGATCAGAAAGCTGATTATAATACCTTTCCAAATCACTAGGTAATTTTTTTATACTCATTTGAAATGCAACAAAAGGATCATTTATATCTTTATTGTTTTCAAGAGCATATGAAATTTTTTCTTCGGTGCTTTGATTATTATTAGAGCTAAAATCTATAATTTTATTTGATATATTTGCAATATTTGTGTTAATAATATCTAATATTTTTTCATCATCAGCACTTTTACCAACCTCTATACCACCAACACTTAAAAGTGTATTTTTATTTATAAGTTTATGATATTGCATAAAAGCATTGCTTACGCTAATAAAGCTTGATTTAATTTCTCCAGCATTTAATCCTAAATTATAAGCTTGTGTTAGCAAAACCGCATCATTTAGGTTTGTATTAGAGCTAACAATTTTCAGCAAAGAATACAAAGGATTTTCTTTTTTTGATAAAATATCAAGTTCATTAAGCATCCCTTCTTTAGTGTGATATTGAATAGGCTGCAATGAAGCAAGTAAATTTTGCCAAGCATTTTTATATTCATTTAAATATAATTTTAAAATGCCCATAGTTAAGGTATTTTTGTTTTCTTTTAAATTATTATTTAACATCCAAGATTCAATATTGATTGCAGTATTAACTTGTTGATTTAAGTTGTTTAAAAAGTCTATCATACCGGATTTTGTATATATTTTATCTATAGAAGTTATTTGAGAATCACTCGAAAATACGCTATTTGCAGTAAAACCTAAATCTTCTTTTATGAGATACTTTTTCTTGGGTTTTTCGCTATTTAAAAAGTTAAGAAGAGTATAAATTCTTTGAATTCTACTTATAGTTTCAAGTTTTCTTTTTCCTGTATCTATACTATTTTCATCTTCTTTAAAAGATTTAAGGTTAAATTGTTTAAGTTCATCTACTCCATCTAAAAAATCATTTTTGGAGATTGAATATTTATTCAAAGTATTCCAATTTTCATTAATCCAGACTTTTAGCATTTCTTTATTAAAATATTTTTGTTCAAATAAAGATCTATACATATATAAAGTTTTGATTAAATTTTCTTCATTTGTGTCAGTAAGCAAAATATACTCCATTTCTTTCAATAAAGTGTTCTTTAATACATCTTCATTAAGTTTATAATAAAGTTGTTTAGCTTTGTTGAATCCTTTGTATGAGAGATTAAGATTTAAATATTGAAATATATTATTATCTTTCCAAAGTTCAGGATAAGTGTTTAAAATATTTCTCAATTCAATTAAAAAGCCAGCTTTTTGTTTAATATCTAAATTTTGATAATCTTGATTTTCAAGAAGTGCTCTTAAAGATTTTAAGGTATTTTGGCTTTTTTCAAATTCATCATTGTTTTTACTTATAAAATAAGAAGATATGGTATATGTCCCAAAGCTTATAATTAAAATCATGATTAAAAAAAATAGCTTTCTAGAATAAGATTTTGTAATACTTAAGGAATAATCTGCAAAAATTAAATCTTCAAGTAATGATTTAACAAAATAGCTCCGCTTGTTATATATAACACTAGATTTTGATAATACTTTCTTATAATTATATTTGTTGCATATGGCATCAAGTAAGAAATTTCTAGGGATATTTTCTTGATAAGCACTAACAAAATAAACTCCTCTAAGATAAGAATTATTTTTGAGTTCATTTTCTTTTTGTATTTCTAAAATAAATGTCTTTGTCAATGAAAATAGATTGTCAAGCTGTTTTAAAAATAAGTAGCTTTTATTTTTATTTTCTAAGCTATGGATGTAGGAATTTTTACTCATTAAAGAGCATAGTAACGAATCGCTTAGTTCTTTAAATTCATTATTTAAATATTCTTTATTTAAAACTTGTTCAAAAGATAGTCCTAAAACTTTATCTGAAATTTTTTTATCAAAAATATCAAAATATTCTTTCATACCTTCAATTAAATCGAGTTTTGAAAAGACTATATAAATAGGTAATTTTAAATTTAAGGCTTTTTCACATTCATTTACTCTTTTTATCAGATATCTAATGAGATTTTTAGAATATTCTTTAGAATTATTTAAAAAAAGAACAGTATCGATAACTAAAATAATTCCATTTAATTTACTATGAAAAAAGTTTTTATTAAGAAAAGTAAGGAATTTTTTCCATATGTTTTTTTTAATTAAAAAATCTCTATTTTTATCTATATCATCTTCAGGTATTTCATCGCTACTTGCAGGTTTAAAAAATTCTTCTTGTGAAAAGTAGTTTCCCTCTGTATCTAACAAAGCACCTTTTTTTGATACATAAAGTGCAAAATTTCTAGTAGACTTATGGAATTTTTTATAAGATTCTAAACTATCGCTAAGTGGATATTCAATATTGGAATAATTAATAAAAGTACTTTTTCCAACCCCTTCATTTCCTATAATAATAACTAAAGGTAAATTTTTTGTTTTTAAATCATTTTTCCAAGTTTCTTTAGCATCTTTAAGGGATAAAAAGAAATTTCTTTTAGATTTATAAATAAACTCATCGGCTTCTTTTTTTAGGTTTTTCAATTTTAATCTTTTTTCGCTTTTCAGAGAAGATATAAAATTTATAATAGGTTTTAATAAAAAAAACAAAAAAACAATAAGCCAAACTATAAAGATAATACTAAATCTTAAAAATGAACTACTAAAAATATATATATCATTAAAAGCTACTAAAGATCCCCGAAACCAAAATAAAATACTAAATAGAAAAATACAGCAAAGCAGAAATACAGTTATAAACAATTTCGATTTTAAAAAATTACATATTTTTTTGAACATCATTTCTTCCTTAAAATAATGAAAACAGATAATTAATATCAATGCTATAAAATATTTTAACAATAAAATTTAAATATATTAACATTAAAATGTTACAATTTTAAGTGTTAAAAAAAATTAAAGGAGTTTTTATGGCTGAACCAGCATTTATAAAAATTGAAGGCTCTACTCAGGGTCTAATTTCAAGTGGTGCATCTACTGAGGCTAGTATTGGTAATAGATATAAATCAGGTCATGAAGATGAAATTATGGCTCAAGAGGTATCTCATGTTGTAACTGTACCTGTTGATCAACAAAGCGGACAACCTTCTGGACAAAGAGTTCATAAGCCTTTTTCTTTTACTTGTTCTTTAAATAAATCTGTGCCTTTACTGTATAATGCACTTACCAAAGGAGAAAGACTTCCAACAGTAGAAGTTCATTGGTTTAGAACTGCAACAAGCGGTGGATCTGAGCACTTCTTTACTACAAAATTAGAAGATGCAATTATTACAAATATTGAATTGATAATGCCAAATGCACAAGATACGAGCAATCATGATAAAACCGAGCTTTTAAAAGTTTCAATGAGTTATAGAAAAGTAGTTTGGGAGCATACTGCTGCTGGAACTAGCGGAAGTGATGATTGGAGAGAAGGCAAAGCTTGATTATATTTTATCTTAAAAAATCCCGACTAAAATATATGGTTGGGAGATTTTATCTTGAAAATATATTTTATAGTAAATAGGACTACATGCTGTAGATTCAAACAATCAGAATATAGAATTCTATAATGGAAATTAATTATTGTTTTTTACTTTACAAAATAAATAACCAAAAAACAATGCTATTAAAAGTAAAAAACATAAGCTTATTATTGTACGAAGGATATTATTCTTGCTATTTGCTTTATGTAAATCATTTTTATAAGATTTTAATAATTTGTCATCACCTTCTTTTAGGTATTGTAAATTTGATAATTGGTTACACATATCAAAAATATAAATTTCTTGAATACAATCAAAATCTTTTCTTATTTTTAAATCACTAATACTATCTATACCAAAACCTGTATTATCTTCATTAAATACAAAACTTAAATTCTTATACAGCCTATCTCTTCTTATACGATTCTTAGAATTTTCTTCATCTACCCCACTTAAACTACCATAAAGACTTGCTTATGGAACATAATTTAGGTGATTTCTAGCATTTTATTTATCACAAATGTTCCTATCCCTAAAGATCTATAATCTGGATGAAACATTATGGAAGAATGAAAACTCCAACTATTAAAATCATATCGTAATTTCCAATAGTTTTTATTTTTATTAGCGTTTGGAATAACATCTGCTTCATTTTTCAAATATTGATAGTTTATAATTGCATATATATATCAACATAGTAAATTTTTTGACTTTCTTCGAATGCTTTTATTTCAAAATCTAATTTAAAACAAACCTCTTTTCCATTTTTTTAGAAATATAAAATTTGCTAGTATAAATTTCTTGTTTCATTATTTTTTATTCCTTTCCTATAAATTACTCACCTCTTGCAATCTCAGTATTCCTAGCACTTGTCCATCGCAAGATATTATCAGCTCTTCTTCGCTCTCCTTGCTGTAGCTGATTGAGTGCATTGATGTGCAAAAGCATTTGATTTCGTTTTGTGTCATAAACCATAGGTTACTCGGACAATACTCGCATAGAGTTTCTTTCTTGGGCAACTTCTCTTCGGATAGTTGATTTATTACCGAGCTCTTGTAAGACTCTCTGTCTATATTGTTTTGTATAATCTCTCTCATTATTTACCCCTTTCTCTTGTATAATCTTATATTTTTTGTTGTTTTGGCGTTGGATTTGTTTATCTGTTTCAAATCTTTCTCTCTACCTATTACCGATACCTCCCAAATAGGTTTTTAAGTATTTTAGAAACTTCTTTGCCCATTTATTGTTTATTTTAACTTTTTTCTGATTTAATAATCTTCTTGTCCTACTATTTTAAATCTTGCATACTCACCCCTTAAAACTTTATTTTCTTTCACAACTCTTTTTAAATCTTGCCCCAAATTGTAGTTATTCTTTTTTTGGTTTTATAACTTACATAAAACTTTTTTGGCATTTTTATCTGTGCTAAATTGATAATTCGCTTCTTCAAAATCCATAATTGATAATAATACATTTTTATTTTTGGTGCTTGATGAAGCTCATTATTTGCATTTAATTTAGCTGAAAATTCTTGATTTATTTCTACTTCTCTTTGCTTTTTGTTTGTAGCTTTTGCTTCAAATCCTAACTCGTTTAATGTTGTTTTTGCAAATTCTGCTCTTAAATTTGCTAGATCTGCTTTTTTGGATTAATTCTTTTACCATTTTTATCCACAACTTTTAAATAAATATGACAATGTGGATTATCTGTATCTCCATGAAAAGCTAGAATAAAAAATTGTTTGGATATACTTTTTTTAAAGTAGTAATTACAGCCTGCTGTAATTTTTCTTTTGGTGTTGGAATGTTCTTTCATGGAAAAAATTATATTGATAGTATGTCTTTTTTCTTTAGCACCTTCTTTATATAACGGTATAGAAGCTCCTTCATTTTGAAAATTATTCTTTTGACTTCTAAAATCTCATCTTATCCCAAATATCTATCAAAATCACTAGTTATTAATTCTACATTTCCTTTACAAGAAATATAATAAAGATGTTTTGAAAATGCTTGAGAATTTTTAGAACCTGAAGTAATTTTTATAACAACTTCTGTATTTTTTCTAAACATATTTTTACTAATAAGCTTACCTGTTTTTATATCTTTAGTGTATTTATCTCTATTTTTATTTATATAATTTAGTGGTAGCTTTGAAGCATTTTCTATTTTAGTAAGAACTTTTTTAGCAATGATCTCATCATCAAATATTCTAATACTACGCTACATTAAATTCTTTCATCATTTTTTCTATTATAATCCCAAGCTGATCAGATAATATATCAATTTTATCTCTGATATTATCAATTATTTTTTTAAATTATTCTCATTTATTTTTACAGCATTTCCACTTCTAAGAATTTTCAATAATTTGGTATATATTTTTACCTATTACATTGATTTCTGTTCTTGTTTTTATAAACTCATCTATTTCTATATTGGTAAAAAGTTTTTAATTTTTTATGGAGTTTAATAACAAAAATTTTGCTTGTTTAGTAATACTTGAAAATCCTATTTTTTAGATATTTCCTTTAAAATATTTGCTTCATTTTCTGTAAGTTGTAGTTTGATTATTTTATTTTCATCGCTTGTATAAAATTTATTTTTAGATATTTCATCATTAATTTATTCTTTTCATCTGCATCACAAGAATTAAACTTTTTTAATAAAATAGATATTATTTTACTATATGGCGCATTTGTTTCTGATTTTATATATTCTAAAATTATTTTATCATATTTGCTAACTTTAATAACACAATTATTGTTTTTATTCATTAGCACTTCATTAGTGAGCCTCACATAGTTTTCGCCTTTTATTTTTTTAAAAAGGTAACTTTTTAGGAAATAAAAGACTATCCTGCAAAAAAACAATAAAACAAAAAATATTATAGAGGAATAAAAATGGAGAAAGGTTACAAAATTAACAGATGTAAGTGAACTTAATAAGCATTATAAAGAAGCTATACAAGAAGGAACTTATGAAGGGGAAGATATAAATAAATTTTTTGATAATATAAAAACTTTTGATGTTGCAGAAAGTTTATTGAAAAAAGATTTTTCAAATCAACATATTAAATTTGATATTATTACTGATAAAGAAAAAATACCATTAAATATAAGACTTGGAGATAAAAATTTTCAAAAAGGTATTGAACATTTAATTAATATTGGTAGTTCTAAATTAGCCAAAGAAAATATAAATCTAGAAATAAAAAAAGATCTTAATAATCAACTTAGTAATTATAAACCAAAACTATATATGAATGTTAGACGGAATTCTTAAAGCAATAAAAAACTTATCAGAAGTGGTAAAAAAGATGTAGGACTAATAATACTAGAATTTACAAATTCTTACTCAGAAATTAGAAAGGAATTTGAAAAAAACAAATTAATAGAATTGGCAAAGGAACATTTTTTAAAGAAAAAATGAATGAATTTTTCAAAAAAACTAAGTAAAGTTTTACTAGATAGAGAAATTAGCAACGAAAAAACATTTTCTCGATCAAGGTAAAAATGAATAATCTAACAAATTTTAATAATCTATTTTCTAAAACAAGGCTATTGTCTTATAATAATGATATTATCAAACATTATGACAATCTCAAACTTGTAGGAAAAGTCACTCCAAAAATTGCTACATTAGAAATTATTCTGAGAAATAAACTTGATAATAAATTATTAGAGCAAGATGATGATTGGGTAAAAAATCTAATGATAAAAATATTAAAAAAATTAGAGAAGAAATTGAATATAGAGAAAAAATAAAATTTTATCTCATCATCAATATCTTTCTCGTATGAGCCTAGGAGCTATTATTTATCTAATTAAAGAAAATAGATTACAAAATTCTATAATGGATTTAAGAAATATCAATTTTAGAAATTACAATCAATATAATAGAAATTTCTTTTTAAAAGGTGGGAAGAATAGAAATTTTAGAAATATACATAAAGTAGATATAGTTCTTAGCCTATTGCAAAATCTAAGAAATAGAAATTATCATTGGGAAAATATTCTAAAAACAATAGAAAAAAATGGAAAACATTATCCAAGATTAACAACAAAGATTGAAAATGCTTATATAGGTATCAATACACAAAAAATAGATTTATTCTTAAGTGATTTAATTAAAAAAGAACTTTTGGAGTATTGTTAAGATCAGAAAGGTGGGATACTAAGGAGTTCGAATTTCATTGTAATTATAGCAACAATAGTAAGGAAAACTAAAAGGATATAAATGTCACAAAAGGAACAATGTAGGATGATAAAGAAAAAAATGGTTTTCTCCAAAAGGCTTAGATAAGAATATTGTCTCACAACGGCTTTATCCACACCAAAAAAATTTTTCATTTGATAAAAGTGAAGTTTTACTACTTTTAAATCTGCTCTAGAAAATCAAGAAAATCAAGGATTAATCATTGATGGCTTACCTATCATGGATGGCAAAATCCACGATGGCAAAATCCACAGAGTAAAAACTGCAACAGATAAAGACAGAGAAATGAGTGGAGCTTATAGTGGTTTTTTAAATGAATATCCTGCTGGTTTTATTCAAAATTTTAAAACAGGTATTAAAGAAAATTGGAAAATGTCTTTAGAAAATATAAAACAAAATGTTATAAATTATCAAACTTGCAATCAAAATTTAAATAATTCTAAAAACAATAATATTAAACAAGATATTTTAGAACTTCATAAAAAATAGCATTGAAGCTTGAAGAAGAATATAATAATGTAGGGTGGGCTAATTCAAGTCACCCCTATCTAAAGAAAAAAGACTTTGATGAAAATTTCTACCTTAAACAAGACAAAATGGGTTCTTTACTAATTCCTTTAAAAGATGAGAATGGAAAATTATGGTCTATGCAAAGAATATTTCCTAATGGTGATAAAATAATTGGTGTTATTAAAACAAAAGAAGAAAAAGAACAAGGCATTGAATATTCTGAAAAAAACTGGTTGTTTTCATATAATAGGTGCAAAAAACTTAGAACATTGCAAAGAATTTATCATAGTAGAATGTTTTGCTACTGCTGCAACGATATATAAAACAATTAACAAACCTGTAATAATGGGTATAGATTCTGGAAACTTATCGAAAATTGTTGAAACCCTAAAAAATAAATTTCAAAATACTCCCATAACTTTAATAGCAGATAATGATAAAAAAAGAGAATTAAAAGGTCTTTCTAATGTTGGTATAGAAACTGCAAAAGAAATTCAGAAAAGATTTTCAGATATTAAAGTTATCATTCCAAAAATTAGTGATCAAGAAGTAGGACAAGGCGTGAGTGATTTTAATGATATTTTCTTAAACAAAGGGCTTGATGAAGTCAAAAAACAATTAGAGTTTATTGATTTTCAAAATAAACTTAGCACCTTTAAAGTCCTATAAAAACAATATCTCAAAAAGAAATAACATGGTAATTTCATCATATTAAAATACAAATAATTATTTGTATAATATTATTATTTAAAATTAATTTTATTATATATTAATAAATATTTAGTATATATAGTTACTATAAATATACACAAAAAAGTAAGGATTAATCTTTATGCCAATCAAGAAGAACTAGATGAAAATCTTTTAAATGCAAATATAAAAACCAATACTCATGAGGATACAAATAATACAAATTCTAAAGATAATACAAGCTTAATAAACTCTTCTAATAATTTATCAAACGATACTTATAAATCTTATCATCACACTCCTTTTTTAAGAGTAGCAACAGGCATTGCAAGTAATCATTCAGGTTTTTATCATACTCCAAGAGTTGGTGATGAAGTGATTATTTCTTTTTTAGATGATGATATAGATAAACCTTATGTGAGCGGGAGTTTGTATAATGGGACTAATGCAATGCCTCAATATAATTATCCAAGATATAAAAGAGAAATTACCACAAGTGCATTGAATTATTTAAGTGCAACTCCTATGATGATCGACAAAGGTTTAGATACATTAAAGCTTCAAGAAAATACCGATTATGAATTAAGCTCTATAAATAATCATTATCTTACTTTAGCAAATTCTACAATAGGAGCAGATAATACCGATGCAAGAGCAAGGAATGAAATTACCCTAAAAAACGACAAAGATAAAGAAGAAATTTATATCCTAGCACAAAAAGATTATAAAGAAGAAATATGTAACAATTACGAGCAAACCATAAAAAACAATAAAACTTCAGAAGAGGGAGCTTTATACACTGAATTTATCACTTTAGGACATATGCAAAATATCATAGGTTTTAAAAATGTCAATGTAGGGGCTGAATATTTAGAAAATACCTTGCTTTCTAAAGATACTAATGTGGGTTTAAACAATGCTTTAAATGTAGGAATCAGCAATGAAGTCAATATCGGACAAAACCACGAAGAAAAAATAGGAAACGATAAAAGGGTAATAATAAATAACAATCTAGAGCAAGACATCAAAAATGATTTTATCCAAAGAATAGGACATAATAAAAATGAAACTATAAAAGGTTCTTATGTACTTCAAACCCATCAAAGTATAAAATTTTATTCCAAACAGGATCTAAGCATAGAAACGAATGAATACCTTAAAGCCGAGGCTGACGATTCTATTAGTTTTAAAGCTAAAAATGATTGCACTTTTACAGCTGATAAGGTAAATACTTTGGCAAATAATGTTTTAACAGCACAAAAACAAATCGTTTCTAGAGAGAGTAGGAAATATAACTATCACACAAATAAAAGATAAGATTATATTACAAGTAGGAAAAATACAAGTGATTATAGATGATAAAGGTTTAAGAGTAAAAGGAGGTGATTTAAGAGCAGATTAAAAGCAATTTTCTTAAAATTCAAACTAAAATCATAAATAAGCCCAATTTACAAAGAAAGGAGAAACAAATGAAAACATTAGAAGATATTAAAGCTATGAGTTTTGAAGAAAAAATGGAAATTCAAAAACAATTATTTGATTTTATCAAAAATAATGACTTAGAAAATATTAAAAATCTTTTAAAAGATTATCCTGTAAAAGAAAGCTTTTATGAGGCACATTTTAAAAATCCTGATAGCAATGATGAATTATCTTTATTTGATCCTTGCACAACTATAGTAAGAGCTGCATTTTCTTGCGGAAATCATGGCAATGATTTTTCTATTTTAGATTATTTATTTGATGAATATGGTTTGAGTTTAAAAAATCCTAAGTATAATTTTTATCATTGTGACATGAAACACATCAAAGAAGCCAATGATAAATATATTTTAATGGAAGAAGTAGAAGATGATAATCCTTACATTTATAAAAATGCTTTAATTTATGATTATATACTAAATTCTGACAACCCCAACCCTCAAATCATTAGGTATTTAGTAGATCGTGGAGCCAAATTTGAAGTGCACAAAGATGGCTTTAATGGGACTCCCATGCATTTTTGGGCTAGACGAAATGAGTGTGAATTATTAGAACTAGCCATTCAAGGAGGAACTAATGTGGATATGCAAGTTTTTAGTGATAGAGAATACGATAAGACTCTTTTATTTGAAGCTATAAAAGAACCAGAAACTTATAGGGTTACAAAACTCTTAATAGAACTTGGAGCCAATGTAAATTATGCTACTCCATTAACCCCTTTAGATGAAGTACGAGGATCTAGAAATAAAAAGCTTTTAAAAGATGCAGGGGCAATGACTTCAGAACAACTTGAAAAAAATATAATATATATTATAAATTAAGTGATAATGGATAATGATAATATAGGCAAAGAACTTGATGAATATTCTAAACTCATCAACGATGCTATAAAAAAGGCTAAAGAAAATGGAAAAATTTAAGGATATATAAGGATATAAATGTTAAATAAAATAACAATCAAAGGATATAAATCTATACGAGATTTATCCGAATTTAAGCTTGAAAATTTAAATATCTTAATAGGTGCAAATGGTGCGGGTAAAAGTAATTTTATCTCAGTATTTAAAATGCTTAATGTTTTACTCAATAAAAATTTGCAATTTTATACACAAGATAAAGGACCTGATAGTTTTTTGTATTTTGGTAGAAAAAAAACTGAAAAATTGCATTTTGATTTTGAATTTTCTCCAAATAGATATAAAGTAGATATTGTGCCTACACAAGAAAATAAACTCCTTATACAAAAAGAAAGAATTTATTTGGGAGGTTATGAATATCCCATAGGAGAAAATATATATGAAAGCAATATTTCCAATGCAAAAGAATACTCTAGATCTAAAGCGGTTGCAAATTATACTATAAGCGAAATTAAAAAATGGAAACTTTATCATTTTCATAATACCGGAGATACAGCTAAGATGAAAGGCATATGTGATGTAAATGATAATCTTATATTCAAAGAAGACGCACAAAACATAGCAGCTTATCTTAGAAAGCTCCATGATGATTACAAGCAACATTACGAACAAATTTTAACCACCATACAAGACATTGCTCCTTTTTTTGGGGGATTTATTTTTAGAGACAATGAAAATATACAACTAGAATGGTATCACAAAAACGATCCTGACACCCCTTTTAAAGCACATATGCTTTCTGATGGAACTTTAAGGTTTGTATGCTTGGCTACTTTACTGCTCCAACCTTTTGAATTAATGTCAGGAACGATCATCATCGATGAACCTGAATTAGGACTGCATCCTTATGCATTAAAAATTTTAAGCGAAATCATCAAAAGAGTAGCTCAAAAAAAACAACTCATCATTTCTTCTCAATCTGTGGAATTGATAAATCATTTTGAGGCACAAGATATTATAGTTGCAGATAAAGAAGATGATCAGTCTATTTTTACAAGAATGGATAATGAAAAACTACAAACTTGGCTTGAAGAATACACACTTGGAGAAATTTGGGCTAGTAATCTTATAGGCGGGAGACCGAAATAATGTCAAATATTGTAAGATGTTATGTGATTTGCGAAGGGCAAAGTGAAGAAAAATTTATCAATGAAACTTTAGGACCATATTTTCACAACCACCTTAATATTTATCTCATTCCACTAACAATACCTACATCTAAAAGAAATAAGGGTGGTGCGCTTTCATATGATAGAGTGGTTAATTTTATTGTTAAAAAATTAAAAGAAGATTCAGAAGCTTTTATGACAACTATGTTTGATTATTATGGATTAGATGATGAATTTTTAAAAGAAAATAAAGCTATTACCGATATATATGAATATATTGAAAAAATACAAAAAGATTTTGATGATGCAATTAAACAAAAATGCCATACGAATAAATTTTTTAGCTATATACAACCGCATGAATTTGAAAGTTTGCTTTTTAGTGATATTACAAAAATTATTAAAGCAGATGCTGAATGGGATGAAAAACTTATTTGCGAACTAGAAGATATTATCAAAGAATACGATAACCCTGAACTAATTAACAATAGCAAAGAAACAAGTACTTCGCACAGACTGAAAAAGATTTTTTCTTCTCCTAGCTATAAGAAAGTTTTGCATGGTAGCAAGATCGCTAAAGAAATCGGTATAGATAACATAAGATCAAAATGTCAGCATTTTAACAAATGGTGTGAAAAAATTCACAATTTAAAAACTTATCAAAACACAAAGGAGAAACAATGAATAATAAAAATTTATTCTATAAAAAACTGCAAGAGGTTTTTTAAATACTATCTTAAAAATGATAATTATTTAGAAGGGCCTTAGATGGTTTAAAAAAACACGAACGAAGAGCTTTTATAAGTAACGTTTTAAGCTATGAGTATGAAAACTTGGTAGAAAATGGAAATTTAAAACTTTATGAAAAAGATAGAGCTATCTTAGCTCCTAATTTGATAGCTATTTTAAAATATGATAAAAACAATTTTGATGGAATAATTCTTCAAGAATTTATAAATGATTTAGAATTTGAATTAGAACACATAGAGATGGAGCTTTACAATGATCCTGCTGATTTTGAAGGGGGAGATTATTATAGTGAAGACAGTGATTGTGATGAGGATTATACAATAGAAGATTGGGTGGAAGATCAAGTAAAAGATATAAAAGATTTTATAGATGCTTTGAGAGCCTTTAAATGATACTAAGCTCTAATCAAGTAAGCTTTTATCTTTTTTCTACCAAAACTTTTAGTGATGAAAAATATCTTAATGCTTGGAGCTTAAAAGGCGAGCGTTTAAATGCCAAAGATTGGTTTGAATTTGAACAAGCCAATAAAGATAAATTTTACAATAAACATTTAAATAATACTTTAAAAGCTATGCAAGAACTTAAAGCTTATTTTAGTATTGATAAATTTGAAGGTATTAATTTCAGTGGTGATGATGAGTGGTGGGACTTTTTACCTTCAAATTATAATCCATTTTACAATAGATTATGCCAAGATAAAAGTAAGTATATTTTGCATAGATATTATCAAAAAAATGATTTAGTAGAGATTGGTATGCTTAAAAATCTTGCTCCTAATTTTCCTTTTTGGGATGAAAAAGGAGAAAATTTTTCTCAAAGCCAAATCAATACTTTTATAGAACAAGATAATTTAGCACCCTATTTTACAAATATGATATTTATTTTAATTCTTCGCTTGAGCTAAGCTTTCATTTCAGCGATGAAAGCTTAGAATATTAATTAATAATTATAATCACAGAATCAATCATACTTTTACTCCAAAAAGTCAAGATGAGTTACAAAAAGAAGTAAATTTAAGAAAAGAAGAAAAAATCATTTTAGAACTTGAAAATATATTTTTAAATCTTTGTAAGGGTATAAGTGCTGATTATGCTTTTATGGATTTTTCTTATTTTTTTGTAGGATATGATTATGTATTAAACTCTAAAAATAATACTTTAAAATCTTATCCTATTAGTCAAGATAAATGAATTCATAAAAGAAGTTTTAAAGACTATATTGAAGAATACGCAAATAATTATTTTTTTAAATTACTATTCTAAAGAGTTTTTAAATGAGCTTGATAATCAAGAATTAAATAAAAACAGGCTTAATTATCATCTTATTAATTACAACAAAATTCCAAAAAACGCAGAAGAAGAAAATATACAAGATATGCTTTCTAAGCAAAAAAATATAAATATCAACTTTGTAAATTTCATAGATTATAAAGACTATGTTTATAACAACAAAGATGATTTTTGGGATTTTTCACTAGAAGAAAACTCTATACTTTGGCAAAAATTTCTAAGTAAAAATACCCTAAAACCTTTTCCTTTAAATTTTGATTATTCTTTAGGAGAAAAGCTTCTTTATGCTAAAGATGAACAACTAGAAAGCATACTTCAAACCCACAAGGCTTTTTATGACTAGAAAAGAAAAATAACTATTCCTAGAAGATGATATGAATGCAACTCCTGATACTTCTTGTATGCATCTTAGCTTTGTGTAAATGTTTTTCCTTGTAATTTAATATAAAAAGATTTTTAGTTATATTTCATTTTATATTTAAGGAGAAATTTATGGAAGATTTAAAACTTTTACAAAAGCGTTGGGAAAAAGCTTATGAAGCTATGCCTAAACTTTATGAAACACCCGATGGGTTAATAATAAATTTCACCCTAAGTGAAGATACAGATACTATTCTTTTTAAAGAACCTTGGGAAAATTTTGAATTAGACGATGAAGATAAAGAAGCTAAATGGAGACTGAATTTTTTTAGCATTAGCAAAGATGAGCCTTTGGGATATTTAGAGTATAAAGAAGCTTTAGAGAAATTACAAGATTTTTCTTTAATCCAATCAGAAGAAAGAATTTTAATTAGAGCGATGAGTTTAGAAGAGCTTAAGAGCTTAGGGCTTAATGGGTGGTAATGCTTCCTCAGCCTATAATTTTAAATAAACTTACGCAATTTTTATCTGATGAGAATTTAGATATTGCAAATATGAAATAAGGTGTAGATAAAATTTTTTCTAAAAAAGGTTTTTACGCTGCATTAGAATTAAATATCAAAATTATGAATATATCAAAATTAATTTTTAAAAGTGATAAAAAATTAAATATATTTTTGCCGCAAACTTCTAATTATCAAAATATAAATTATCTTCCCCAAGAATTAGATTTGAAAAAAGAAATAGATATTAATCTCAATGGTTTAAAAAATTGTGATAATAAAAAAATAAAAAAAATAATAGAAATAATTAAGCAAAAGAATATCAAAACAATCTGGTTAAAGAATTGGATATTAATTCTCAAAAAGAAAAAATAAAAATACTTTTTATTATGAATGAGGTGCCAAGATTTTTAAAATCAATCTATAAAGAATGTGAATTTAAAGAATATGGATTAGCAAATTATTTGGAATTTGATGAAATTTGGGATTTTTATGAAAATAATACTAGATATTTTGCTATTTTAACTCCTATGGGTGCAAATAAAATAAAATTGAGCTTAGAAAATACACAAAACAGTGAAAAAGAACTTAATATCATAGAAGTAAATTTAGATAGAAAATAGATTTTAATAACAAAAATATATTTAAAAATTTTGTTTCAAAAAATCACAATCTCTTTCCACTCATAAACCCATATTCTGAAATAAACTTTATTTTACCCACCTTATGCTAAAATAAGTTTAATTGATTAAATTTAAACTATAAACCACTATAAACACAAAAAGGATCATCAGTGTCTCTCACTTCTTACATGAGTCTTGATATTTCTAATCCTGCTTCAAATCCCCTACCCTTTAAAATCACTAAAGCCATCATCAAAGAAAGTTTTGAAGAACTTTTTTCTATAGAA